>NZ_JBFLKT010000407.1:0-3267 GCF_040883305.1 Lutibacter sp. | reverse complement strand
TGAAGAATCTGTAGATCCTCTATGAATGGCCACAGGAACGGCAGTACTTAATTGTGCTTCTACAAGCTCAATACCATATGCAACTCTTGGACAATAACCGCACCAAGTGCCTGTATAATCTTCAATTAATACCTTTTGTTTGTATCCAGTCATTAAATTAACTTCATTACTGTTAAAACTATTATAAGTAGCTGTAATTTTTTGATTTCCTCTTTTAGAAGGCGTATATTTTTTGCCAGATATTTCAACCCCATCAACAAAATAGGTAGCCTCATTTGTAAAATCTGTTCCTTCATTTCCAACTGCATAAAATGTAACTACTTCTCCTAATAAAATTTCATTAGAGGAACTAGAAACAACAATAGAACTCAATGTATTCGCAGCTTTAATTTTTACATAAATACTTGGGCTTATGAATCCATTATATTCAGCACGAATTGCAAAATTTCCATCTATTATAGGAGTGTAAGCTGACCCAGAAATTACCGAATTATTAACATAGATAGCGGCAGTTGAAGTTAAATCTATATTTAAATTATTTTTTACTGTAAAGGTTAAAGTTTCGCCTAAATCTATTTCAGATTTATTTGAGGTTATTGAAATTGAAGTTACTTTATCATCTTCTATAGTATCATCAGAAGAGCCACCACATGAACTTACTAGAAAAGCAAGACTTAGTATTAAGAAACTAAATAAATGATTTGTTTTCATAAAGTTATTTTGTTTTGATACAAATATAATTTTTTTAAAACTTCTAATTTATTATTGTTAATTTTTTATTTAAAAGCATTAATATTGTGGAAGAAACTTCAAAAAATTATGAAAAAATTCATAGTATCTTTAGGTACCTTATTTTATTGTTTATTTAGTTATTCTCAAAATTCTTTACCAATATTAAAATTGAAATCTCTAGATGGAACTATTGTATCTACAGAAAATCTATCAGAAAAAGATGAGGTTTTAGTCATTTTATTATGGGCAACTTGGTGTGTTCCGTGTATAAATGAACTCGATGCTATCCAAGAAAATTATGCTGATTGGCAAGAAGAAACAAATTTTAAATTAATAGCAATTTCTATTGATAATGCACGAACATCATCGAGAGTTAAACCACTGGTTAATGGTAAAGAATGGGGTTATGAAATATTATTGGATACAAATCAAGATTTTAAAAGAGCAGTAAACGCTAATACGGTTCCATATGTTTTAATTGTAAAAAATAATAAAATTGTATATTCTCATATAGGTTATACTCCTGGAAGCGAGATAGATTTATATGAAAAAGTTAAAGAATCTGCACAATAAATATACTATGAAAAAAATAATTTTAATTATTATTTTGGTGTTAGCATTTCAAGCATATTCACAAGAAAATTGGTTTAGTGGAAGTTTTAATTCAAATGCACAGTATTATTTAGATGATGATAAAACCGGTGATTTTAATGAAGATAATAGATTTCGATCAAATAACTACCTAAAATTAGATGCTAGATTTAATAATTTTACTTTCGGAATTCAGATTGAAAGTTATGCTCCGCAAGCTATTTTAAATTTCGCCCCAACTTTTAATAAAAAAATTGGATTAGGAAATTACTATGCAAATTATAGAACTGAGAAATTGGATATTACTGCTGGTCATTTTTATGAACAATTTGGTAACGGATTAATTTTAAGATCTTGGGAGAACAAAGAACTAGGAATTAACAATGCTTTAATTGGTGGTAGAATAAAATATGCTCCATTAAATTATTTACAATTAACAGCGCTTTATGGAAAACAACGCAAAGGGTTTGATGTTTCTGATGGTGAGATTTTGGGGTTTGATACTGAGTTGAATATTTCAGATCTATTTAAATTGAAAGAATCATCAATAAACGTTGGATTTAGTGCCGTTAGCAGAATTCAAGAAATTGAAAACGCAGCACCAAATTTTAATAAAAACACCAATGCTTTTTCTGGAAGGTTAAATTTTTCTAAAGGAAACATCTACACGAATATAGAATATGTGATAAAAAGTGAAGATGCTTTAGTTGAATTTAAAACGGTTAAAACCGATAATTTAGCAACAGGAAACGCACTTGTTTTTAATACTGGTTACTCAAAAAAAGGGTTTGGGATAGATGCTACTTTTAGAAGATTAGAGAACATGAGCTTTTTTTCGGATAGGGAACAAGAAGGAAATATATACAACCAACAGGTTTTAAATTACATTCCAAGTTTAACAAAACAACATGATTACAGCTTAACCAATATTTATGTTTACCAAGCTCAACCTAAATTATCTTACAATCCAATTGGTAAATCAGGCGAAATTGGAGTTCAGTTCGATGTGTATTATAATATTAAAAAAGGATCTTCCTTGGGTGGGAAATACGGAACAAAACTAGCTTTTAATTACGCAACATGGTATGGGTTAGATGCAGAATACAATATAGTTGACAGAACATATTCATCTGAATTTTTAAGTTTTGGTAAAAAATATTTCACAGATAGAAATCTAGAAGTTAGAAAAAAATGGTCTAAACAATGGGCTTCTATTTTTACGTTTACCAATTTATTTTATAACAAACGTTATGTTGAAGAGACAGTAGGAAATGTTAATGCCACAATTTTAGTAGCAGAATCTACCTATAAGATAACCCCCAAAAAATCTGTTCGATTTGAAGCGCAACATTTATGGACTAAAGAAGATAAGAAAAATTGGTGGGGTGGTACTATAGAATACAACCTATCACCAAAAATAGCATTCTTTGTAACTGATTTATATAATTACGGTAATGTTGTTAAAAAAATTCATTACTACAATATTGGAGGTAGTTATACAAAAAACACAACTCGTATTGGTTTAAATTACGGAAGACAACGTGGAGGTTTATTATGTGTAGGTGGAATATGCAGAGTTGTTCCAGAATCAACTGGATTTGGAGTAACAATATCCACTTCTTTTTAAGATTTCTTTCGTTTATATTTTAAAGGAATATGAACCACTTTTTTTGTTTCAAAAAACGGGTCTTTAAAATAATCTGTCAAATCGTAAAGTGTTGCACTTGGAAAATTTGCCAATTCGTCAGTTAAATCGCCACCTTTTAAATATAAAATGCCGTTTTTAATTTCGTGATGCTGTTTTTTAGCAATTTTTTTGCGGGTCCATGCTACAAAATCATCCATTCTAGTTACAGCTCTGCTTACAATAAAATCGAATTCACCTTTTACATTTTCAGCTCTAATTTGTTCGGCTTTTACATTTTTCAACCCCAAAGCATCGGC
>NZ_JBFLKT010000406.1:0-4614 GCF_040883305.1 Lutibacter sp. | reverse complement strand
GTTTTTATGGTGCAGATGTTTCGGGGCCGGTTTTTAAAGATATTGCTCAGAAAATTTATACCACAAATCATATAATTAACGAAATTGAGAATAAAACACCTGATTTTGAGAGTGTTAAAAATAATTTCGAAAAATATTATGCCATAGCTAATAAGGAATTTAATTCAATCCCGAATGTAAAAGGAATGGCGGCTATGGACGCCATTTCTTTACTTGAAAATTTAGGGTTAAAAGTAAATTTTTCTGGAAATGGAAAAGTAGTAGCGCAATCGCTTAATGAAGGTGAAAAATTAATAAAAGGAGCAACAATCAAAATAAAATTATCTTAGTTGAAAGTAGTTAAAGACATATTGTATAAAGTTAATATTAATGCAGTTCAGGGAAGTACTGAAGTGTTAATTAATACCATACAATTTGATTCACGAAAAATTCAACCAAACGATTTATTTGTTGCCCAAAAAGGGTTGATTTTTGATGGACATAAATTTATAAATACCGCAATTGAATTTGGAGCAAAAGTTATAGTTTGTGAAGAATTTCCAACAGATTTTGTTGCTAATATTACTTATATTAAAGTTGAAGATTCTAATGAAGCTTTAGCAATAATGGCTGCTAATTTTTATGACAATCCGTCTTCAAAATTAAAATTAATTGGAATAACTGGAACCAATGGTAAAACAACCATTGCTACTTTATTATACGAGTTATTTCAAAAAGCAGGTTTTAAAACGGGTTTATTATCTACCGTTACTATTTTTGTTGACAATCAGCAGTTTGATGCGACACATACAACACCAGATTCTCTTGCAATTAATAGTTATTTAAATATAATGGTGGAAGTTGGTGTAGATTTCTGTTTTATGGAAGTGAGTTCTCATGGAATTCATCAAAAAAGAACAGCAGGGCTACATTTTGAAGGGGGCGTTTTTACCAACTTAACACACGATCATTTAGATTATCATGCAACATTTAAAGAGTACAGAGATGTAAAAAAATCATTTTTTGACAATTTACCAAAAACGGCTTTTTCATTGGTGAATATTGATGATAAAAACGCGTCGGTAATGCTTCAAAATACAGCAGCAAAAAAATATACGTTTGCCTTAAAAACAATGGCAGATTATAAGGCCAGAATTTTAGAAAATCAGTTTACTGGATTGTTTTTAGCAATAAATAATAATGAAGTTTGGACAAAATTAATTGGAAGTTTTAACGCCTATAATTTAGTTGCGGTTTATGGAGTTTCACAATTATTAGGTTTGGAATCTACTGAAGCTTTAACCTTAATTAGTGAATTAGAAAATGTAACAGGAAGGTTTCAACATTTTAGTTCTACTGAAGAAATTACAGCAATAATTGATTATGCACACACTCCCGATGCATTAAAAAATGTGTTGGAAACTATTAACGATATACGGACTGGAAACGAACAAGTTATTACCGTTGTGGGATGCGGTGGCAATCGAGATAAAGCTAAACGTCCTGTTATGGGGCGTATAGCATCTCAATTAAGTACGCAGGTAATATTTACGTCAGATAATCCTAGAAATGAAGATCCGCAAACAATCATAAATGAAATTGAAGCAGGTGTAGATCCGCAGAATTATAAAAAAACACTATCGGTTTTAGATAGAGAACAGGCTATTAAAACAGCAACAAAACTGGCAAAAAAAGGAGATATTATTTTAATTGCAGGAAAAGGACATGAAACGTATCAGGAAGTGAAAGGGAAACGCTCACATTTTGATGATTACGAAAAAATATCACAATTATTAAAAGCTATAGAAAACTAAAACAATGCTATACTATTTATTTGAATATTTAGATACATATTACGATTTGGCTGGAGCAGGGTTGTTTCAGTATATTTCGTTTCGTTCTGCAATGGCTTTTATTGTTTCGCTTATGTTTTCTACAATTTATGGAAAACAAATTATAAATTATTTACAACGTAAACAAGTTGGAGAATCAGTTAGAGATTTAGGATTGGTAGGTCAAGTAGAAAAAGCTGGTACGCCAACTATGGGCGGAATTATAATTATTCTTGCAACCTTAATTCCAGTGCTGCTATTCTCGAAAATAGATAATGTTTATATAATAATTTTGATAGTTACTACAATTTGGATGGGAACTATTGGTTTTATTGATGATTATATTAAAATCTTCAGAAAAAACAAAGATGGTTTAAAAGGAAGATTTAAAGTTCTTGGTCAAATTACGCTGGGAATTTTTGTAGGTGTAATGTTGTATTTCCATCCAGATGTCACAATGAAAGAAAAATTACCTCAAAAATTTCAATACGAAACAGAAGAAGGAATCCCAGTTCTATTTGCTGATGCACAAAAATCGACGAAAACAACAATTCCGTTTCTAAAAAATAACGAATTAGATTATGCGGCCTTATTAGATTTATTCGGGGATGGATTAAGAGATTATGCCTGGATAATTTTTATTCCAATTGTAATATTTATTATAACAGCAGTTTCAAACGGAGCAAACCTGACAGATGGTATAGATGGTTTGGCTGCTGGTTCTTCGGCTATAATTGTATTAACCTTAGGGATTTTTGCATGGGTTTCTGGAAACATCATTTTTGCAGATTATTTAGATGTAATGTACATTCCAAATTCGGGCGAAATGACCATTTTTATTGCTGCTTTTGTTGGTGCTTTAGTCGGTTTTTTATGGTACAATACCTATCCAGCTCAAGTTTTTATGGGAGATACAGGAAGTTTAACAATTGGTGGAATTATAGCTGTTTTGGCAATCTCAGTTCGTAAAGAATTGTTAATCCCGATTTTAGCTGGCATCTTTTTGGTTGAAAATTTATCTGTTGTATTGCAAGTTGGATTTTTCAAATACACAAAGAAAAAATATGGAGAAGGAAGGCGCATATTTAAAATGTCACCATTACACCATCATTATCAAAAATCTGGTTATCACGAGAGTAAAATTGTAACACGTTTTTGGATTGTAGGTATTATGCTGGCGGTGTTAACAATAGTAACATTAAAGTTGCGATAAATGAAATTAGTGGTTCTTGGCGCAGGTGAGAGTGGAGTGGGAACAGCTATTCTGGGAAAACAAAAAGGGTTTGACGTTTTTGTTTCCGATAAAGGAGAAATAGCAAAAAAGTATAAAGAAGTTCTTTTACATAATGAAATTCCTTTTGAAGAAGGAAAACATTCAGAAAATATAATTTTTGAAGCTGATGTTGTAATGAAAAGCCCTGGAATTCCAGATAATGTTGCAATAATTCAAGAATTGAACGATAGGAGTATTCCTGTGATTTCCGAAATTGAATTCGCTTCAAAATATACCAAGGGAATTATTGTGGGTATTACAGGTTCAAATGGCAAAACCACAACAACACTTTTGGTAAATCATATTTTGAAAAAGGCACATATAAATGTGGGAATGGGTGGAAATATTGGAGCGAGTTTTGCACAGCAAGTTGCCGCAAACAACTTTGATATTCATGTTTTGGAACTAAGCAGTTTTCAATTGGATGGTATTGTAAATTTTGCACCACATATTGCAATAATTACAAATATTACACCAGATCATTTAGATAGGTACGATTATAAGTTTGAAAACTATATCAATTCAAAATTTAGAATTACAGAAAATCAAAAAGAAACCGATTTTTTAATATATGATGCAGATGATCCAGTTATAGTAAACTGGTTAAAAAATAATAAGACAAAAGCAACATTGCTTCCTTTTTCATTAGAAAATGAATTAGAACAAGGTGTTTTTTTTAAAGATAATAACATACAAATAAAATATAAAACCGAAGATATAATAATGGGAATAACAACTTTAGCATTAAAAGGAAAACACAATACTAAGAATGCAATGGCGGCTGCAATGACAGCTACGTTATTAAAGGTTAGAAAAGATACAATTAGAGAAAGTCTGGAAGATTTTGAAGGCGCAGAGCATAGGTTAGAATCAGTGCTTAAAATTAATGGTGTTCAATATATAAACGATTCGAAAGCGACCAATGTAAATGCAACATTTTATGCATTAGATAGTATGAAATCTCCAACAGTTTGGATTGTTGGAGGAGTAGATAAAGGGAATGATTATCTAGACTTAATGCCACTGGTTAGGGAAAAAGTAAAAGCAATTATTTGTTTGGGACTGGATAATCAAAAAATAGTACAAACTTTTAATAATGTTGTTGATTTAATTGTTGAAACAGCAGGAGCCGAAGAAGCCGTAAAAGTGGCTTATAAAATTGCTAAAAAAGGAGATGCAGTTTTATTGTCACCAGCATGTGCAAGCTTTGATTTATTTGAAAATTACGAGGATAGAGGAAATCAATTTAAACAAGCAGTTAGAGAACTGTAAATGAAAAAAATATTAAAACATATCGAAGGTGATCGTGCTATTTGGGCTATTGTAGTCTTTATGGCATTGTTGTCGTTTATGCCAGTTTATAGCGCAAGTACTAATTTAGTGTACGTTGCAAATTCTGGTACTACAACTTATCATTTGGTAAAGCATGTTGTTCTATTGTTCTTCGGGTTTTTAATAATTTATGGGGTTCATAAGATCCCTTACAGGTATTTTAGTGGAGGTTCTGTGTTAATGCTTCCGTTAGTAGTT
>NZ_JBFLKT010000054.1:0-8893 GCF_040883305.1 Lutibacter sp. | reverse complement strand
TTAGCTGTAAAACTAATATTTTTTAACACTTGTTTTGAAGTATATCCAAATGATATATTATCAACTTTTAGCATAATTTATTCAAATCCAATATGAAGTATAGCGTCACCTTGGTTAACAATTGGAGAATGATTAGAATTTAAAACATACCCTTCATGAGGATTCTTAAAAACAGTTTCATAATCTCCAAAAGGATCTGAAATACTTCCTAATTTTACTCCTTTTTCTACTTTTTGACCAACATTAATATAAGATCTGTACATTCCAGATCGCTTGGCTCTAATCCATTTAGAAGATTTAATTATTATTGGCGGATTTTCGAAAGTTGCTTTTGAAATTTTTGAAGAAAAATCTCGCATTCCTAAGTAATGCAAAATGTTTATGGCGCCTTGAACCCCAACTTTAGTAACAGCTTTATCAAGATTTAAAGATTTTCCACCTTCAAATAAGACTACCTTTTTACCCATATTAGCCATTGATTTTCTAAAGGTTTTTTCTAAATTTTTACTATAAACAATATAAGGAGAACCAAATGTTTTAGCCAATTTTAGTGTTTCTTCATCTTTTGCATCAATTCTAACTTGAGAATAATTAAAACGTTGAGCTCCTCCGGTGTGGTAATCTATACAATAATCTACTTTTGGAATTACTTTATTCATTAAATGAAATGCAAATCTACTTGCCAATGAGCCAGTGCTGGAACCTGGAAATGCTCTGTTTAAATCCCGACCATCTGGAAACTCTCTAGATTTATTTAAAAACCCAAAAACATTTAATACTGGAATACAAATTACAGTACCTTTTTCAGGTTTATTTAATCCCGAAGCAATAATTTGACGTACAATTTCTATTCCGTTTGTTTCATCGCCATGGATTCCTGCAATTAATAACAAACACGGGCCTTCTTTTAATCCTCGAGAAACAATTATTGGCACTTCTATTTTTGTTCCAATACTAAGTTGGGCAATGTCCATTTTTAATTGAACGGTTTCACCTAAACCAATTCTCTGATTTAAAATTTTAAAATCATTCGGCATGGCGCTCTATATAATGAATTATTTTTCCTGCAATATCAATACCTGTAGCGGTTTCAATTCCTTCTAAACCAGGCGACGAATTTACTTCTAAAATTAGTGGTCCACGTGCCGATTGTAACAAGTCAACTCCTGCAACTCCTAATCCCATAACTCTGGCAGCTTTTAACGCCGCGTTCTCTTCATCTATAGATAGTTTTACAATTTCAGCAGAACCTCCACGGTGTAAATTAGAACGGAATTCCCCTTCTTTTCCTTGTCGTTTCATAGCTCCAACTACAACGCCATCAACTACAAAAACACGAATATCTGCTCCTTTGGCTTCTTTAACAAATTCTTGTGCAATTACCCTTGCTTTTAAACCATTAAAAGCTTCTAGTACTGAAGTTGCTGCAGTGTGTGTTTCTGCTAAAACAACTCCCAATCCTTGTGTGCCTTCTAAAATTTTAATTACTAAAGGCGCCCCACCTACACTTTCTATAACATCATCTACATTTTTAGAATAGTTGGTAAATACAGTTTTAGGCAAACCCAAACCAGCCCTAGAAAGTACTTGTAAGCTTCGCAATTTATCACGCGAACGCATTAATGCCTGTGATTCTACAGCTGTAAAAACTTTCATCATTTCAAACTGACGCACAACAGCTGTTCCAAAAAAGGTAACTGATGCTCCAATTCTAGGTATTACGGCATCTACATTAGTTATTAATTCGTGTTTATAGCGTATAGCTGGTTTTTTTCTTTCAATAATAATATCACACTTCGTATGATCTACTATTAACATTTCATGATTTCTTTTTTTCCCAGCTTCAACAAGTCGTTTTGTTGAATATAAATTTGGATTTCTTGATAAAACAACAATTTTCATGTTATTGATTTTTTTTATTTAATTTTTTAAAGGAAAGGTTTTTCTTTGCGGTATCTATAATAAATTTTTTCGATAAAAATTTCCTTCCTAAAAGCACTGGATACATCATTGAACCTCTTTCTGTTAATGACAATTCTATGTTATGAACTTCATTAAAAATAAGAATTTCTGTTTCTACTATAAATCTATTTTCTATACTTCCGTTTGAACTTTTTACATTTTTTTGAAAAAACTCCTTAAAATAAAAATATTTTTCGTGGTACTTCTCATGTTTAGGATCTAAAAACTGGCATTTTAATACTTCGTTTTCAACTTCAATATGATGACAATGAAAACTGGAGGTATATGCGCCTGAATCTATTTTAATATCAATTCCAAATAATTCTAATTTTGGAAAATCAACAATGTCTGTTCTTCCGATAAGTGTTTTTATAATGGGTTTTTTCAAAGTTTTAAATGCTACTATCTTAATATATGAATTATAAATCAAAAATAGACTATTATTTTAATCAGCAAGGTTTTTGCTATGTTTTGTTTTTAACGCTCTTTAAAAAATCCGTATAGATTAGCTGCGCCAAACCTTAAGGTTTATCTGACTACATAGTAATAAGAACACACAACAAAAAAAGCCTATTCAAAAATAATTTTTAAAATAGGCTTTTATAATATTTATAAAAAAAGATTTTAATCTTAGTCTTGATTATTAATAGCTTCTTTAATTTTTGTTTCTAATTCTTCAGCTAAATCTGGGTTATCTGCTATTAAAGCCTTTACAGCATCACGTCCTTGTCCTAATTTTGTGTCTCCATAACTAAACCAAGAACCGCTTTTTTTAACAATTCCAAATTCAACTCCTAGATCAAGAATTTCGCCTGTTTTAGAAATTCCTTTTCCATACATAATATCAAACTCAGCAATTGTAAAAGGAGGTGCTACTTTATTTTTTACCACTTTAACTTTGGTACTATTTCCAATAACTTTATCTCCATCTTTAATTTGAGTTCTTCTTCTAATATCTAAACGAACCGATGCGTAAAACTTTAGCGCATTACCACCTGTTGTAGTTTCTGGATTTCCGAACATTACGCCAATTTTTTCACGTAACTGATTGATAAATATAACTGTACAGTTTGTTTTATGAATAGTTCCTGTTAATTTTCTAAGTGCTTGTGACATTAAACGAGCGTGTAATCCCATTTTAGAATCTCCCATTTCACCTTCAATTTCACTTTTTGGTGTTAGGGCTGCAACCGAGTCAATTACTACAATATCTATAGCTCCAGAACTAATTAAATTATCAGCAATTTCTAAAGCTTGTTCACCGTGATCTGGTTGAGAAATAATTAAATTATCAATATCTATTCCTAAGTTTTGTGCGTAAAAACGGTCAAAAGCGTGTTCTGCATCAATAAAAGCGGCAATACCTCCAGCTTTTTGAGCTTCAGCAATTGCATGTAATGTTAACGTTGTTTTACCCGATGATTCTGGTCCATATATTTCAATAACTCTTCCTCTTGGATAACCACCAACACCTAAAGCTAAATCTAATCCTAATGAGCCCGAAGAAATTGCATCAATATCATCTATTGCAACATCTCCCATTTTCATTACTGTTCCTTTTCCATAAGCTTTATCTAATTTATCTAAAGTAAGTTGTAATGCTTTTAATTTTGCTACCTTTTCTTTGTCTTCTGCCATAATCTTAATTAAATGAGTTAAAATAGTTTATCGCTAAAATATAAAAAAGTATTGAGTATATTTAGCGTTTATATAATATTTATTAACTGTTTTCAAATGAAAAAAATACTGCTACTAACAATTTTTGTTACTATGATTTCTAATAAATTACAATCTCAAAATGATGCGAAATCTGCTTTTTTGATAAAGTGGGAAAATTCAAAAAACTATTTATTAGAAATGGCCGAAGCTATGCCTGAAGCTAATTATAATTTTAAACCTACAGAAAGACAAATGAGTTTTGAAAAACAATTACTTCACATTCGCCAAAATATGGTGTGGTTAAGTGAAACTTATTTTTTGAAAGATGGTGAGAAATCTGAAAAAATTGAGCCTAAAACAAAAGAAGAAATTATAACGCAATTAACAGCTTCATTTAACAGAGTTTCAGAAATAATTAAAACAATTACTAATGAAGATTTATCAGTAGAAGTTGAGTTTTTTGCTGGACCAAAATCTAAACTTCAAATTTTAAATTTACTACAAGACCATGTTACGCATCATCGCGGACAATTAATTGTATATTTAAATTTAAATAATATAACACCTCCAAAATATTCTGGTTGGTAAAATTTTTATTATGAAAAAAGCATCACTCTTAGAAAATATAATTTACAACGAAACAAAGCCTGCAATTTCAGTATTATTTGAAACAGAAACCACTAAAGAAATTAGAATTGTTTTTAAAGAAAATCAACTTATGAAAGAGCACAAAACTTCTTTTCCAATAACTGTTGAGATTTTTGAAGGCGCTATCAATTTTGGTGTAAATGGTACAATTTACAACTTAGTAAAAGGCGATTTGGTTTCTTTAGAGGCAAGTATGCCTCACGATTTAGTTGCAAAAAAAGACAGTATTGTTAGGTTAACGTTGTCTAAATTAGATACAGTTGATAGGGTTATTAAAGTAACTGATAGTTAATTACTTTTATATGTCATTCTTTCGAAGGAAGGAATCCATATCCAATGTTATAGCTTTTTAATAAAATACTATATAGATACCTGCCTACGTAGGTACGACATTAAATATAAAAATGTTAATAATTACAGTTCTAAAAAGAAATTTTTTAGCTGCTCTTTTGATAAATGAATAGTCTCAAATAACGCCTCCGTTTTACCGTGTTCAACAAAATTATCTGTAATTCCGAGGTTTTTTATTGAAGTGTTTTTATAATTATTTTCAGCAGCAAATTCTAAAATAGCACTTCCAAAACCACCAACAATAGTCCCATCCTCAATAGTAACAATGGTTTTAAATTTTGCAAATATTGTATGAAGTAATGCAACATCTAAAGGTTTTACAAAACGCATATTGTAATGCGCTACCTTATTTTTAGGCAATTCTTTTTGAAGTTCTATAATCCTATTTCCAATAGTTCCAATACTTAAAACAGCAATTTCTTCACCTTCCGAAATACAAGTGCCTTTGCCTATTTCAATTTCTGAAAAAGGTTGTTTCCAATCAATTATAGTACCTCTTCCTCGCGGATATCTTATGGTTAGCGGAAAATTAACACCTAATTGTGCCGTGTACATGATATTGCGTAATTCCACTTCATTTAAAGGCGCAAACACTACTAAATTTGGAATGCAACGCAAATATGCAATATCAAAAACTCCGTGATGTGTTGCGCCATCTTCACCCACAAGTCCTGCTCGGTCTATACAAAAAACGACAGGTAAATTTTGAATGGCTACATCATGTATAATTTGGTCGTAAGCACGTTGTAAAAACGTAGAATAGATTGTACAAAACGGAATTAATCCTTGAGTTGCCATTCCCGCCGCTAAAGTAACTGCATGTTGTTCTGCAATTCCAACATCAAAAGCTCTTTCTGGAAATATATCTATCATTAATTTTAATGAAGAACCGGTTGGCATTGCCGGAGTAATTCCTACTATGTTTTCATTTTTTGTTGCTAATTCAACAATGGTTTCACCAAATACATCTTGATATTTTGAAGGTAGTACTTCATTACTTTTAGCAATTAATTCGCCCGTATTTTTATCAAATTTACCTGGAGCGTGGTATTTTACCTGATCTTGTTCCGCTTTTTCTAAACCTTTTCCTTTGGTGGTAATTATATGTAAAAACTTTGGACCTTTAATTGATTTTAGGCGCTCTAATTCGGTAATTATGGCTTCAATATTATGACCGTCAATGGGGCCTGAATAATTAAAATTTAAGGCTTCAATAATATTATTTTTCCTAACTTTTTTACCTGCTTTTACATTTGTAAAATAATTTTTTAACGCGCCAACACTTGGATCAATTCCCATAGCATTGTCGTTTAAAATTATCAGCAAATTTGCGTCGGTAACACCTGCGTGATTCAATCCTTCAAAAGCCATTCCGCTAGCAATTGAAGCATCGCCAATTACTGCAATATGTTGTTTGTAAAAATCTCCTTTTAATTTTGAAGCAATTGCCATTCCTAATGCTGCCGAAATTGAAGTTGAAGAATGTCCGGTACCAAAAGGGTCGTAAACACTTTCTCTTCTTTTTGGGAACCCTGAGATACCTCCTAATTGTCTGTTGGTATAAAAATCCTGTCTTCTTTCAGTTAAAATTTTATGTCCGTACGCTTGGTGACCAACATCCCAAATAAGTAAATCATTTGGCGTATCAAACACATAATGCAACGCAATAGTAAGTTCTACAACTCCTAAACTAGCACCTAAATGTCCTTCTTTTGTTGCAACAATATCAATAATAAAATCTCGTAATTCCTTCGCCACTTTTGGAAGTTGTTCTTTAGAAAGTTTTCGTAACTCCTTTGGATTATTAATATGTGCTAACAAATTGTTTTTCATTACTACAAAATTACAATAATTTGCATTGTAAAATATTTATGTTTTCAAAACTTCAATAAATTCATCCCCAATTTTTTAATTTCAAAAGAAAAATTGAACCCTTTTCAAACTATTTCAATTTATAAAGGTCTAATAAATAGTTGTTAATTTATTTTAATAACTTTAGTATGCTTAAAAAACTTTTAAAAATTGAAAACCGAAACAGCTTTTATTAATAGTTTATTAAACGAAAAAAAGAAAGATAAGGCATTTAAAGAATTGCTGGATCTCTATCAAAAGCGTTTGTATTGGCATATTAGAAAGTTAGTAATTACTCATGAAAATGCGAACGATGTATTGCAAAACACGTTTTTAAGAGTATATAAAAGCTTACCGAAATTTAAACAACAAAGTAGTTTACATACTTGGATGTTTAAAATAGCTTACAACGAATCGATTCGGTTTTTAAACAATGAAAACAAGAAAAAGAACGAATCTTTAGACGATATAAGTAAAACCTACTTAAACAATTTAACTTCAGATCCATTTTTTGAAGGAGATGAAGTACAATTTAAATTACAACAAATTTTAGCAAGATTGCCTGAAAATCATCGACACATATTTCAAATGAAGTATTTTGATGATTTAAAATTTAAGGAAATGGCAGCTATTTTAGGAATTAAGGAAGGAACTTTAAAAACATCCTATTATGCTACGGTAAAACATATTAAAGAAAATATGATAAACGTAGAACTTTTATCAAAAAATGCGGTCTAACTATTACATTACTAATGCTTAAATTATGGATTCTAAAAAAATTAAAAATAATATAGATTTGGAAAAAGTACACAAAAACGATTTAGGTTTAGGTGTGCCTGAAAATTATTTTTCAACATCTGAAAACGAACTATTAGCAAAAATAGGAAGTGAAAAGAAAACTAAGATAGTTCCATTATACCAAAACAAACTTATTTGGTTTGTTGCTGCTGGAATTGCGCTATTAATGGCACTAACTGTATTTAAACCAAATGCGTTTCCGGGTATAGATAAAACCCCTTCAATAGTTTCAGATACCGTAAATAAATTTCAGAATTTAGATTTGGTTTATAATTTGTTTCTTAATGATACACAAGATATTACAGTAGCTTCTCTTTTTATGGATGAAACTGAAATTAGTAATTATATAGCAAATAATATTATTGAAGAAATACTTATTGATGAAGAAATAGATTCTTTTATGTTAGAAGATATATTACATTATGATTTAGATTTAAATTAAATTTTTTATAAGTTTTAAAACTTTTCAATTTTTTAAAGGTCTAAACATTAGAACGTTCAAAACAACAAAATTATAACTTAAAAATATTTAAAAATGAAACCATTTAAAATAATCGCAGTTTTTGTACTTGGAATTATACTTGGAATTTCCACTATAAATGCACAGCAAACTAGAGAAAGAAATCAATTAAGGTTACAAAACCTTACACAAGAACAACAACAACTATTTCAAGAACAGCAAGCTTTAATTAAGCAAAATAGAGAAACTTTAAAAGCTACTCTTACAGCAGAGCAATTGGCAATTTTAGAGAATACTGAGTTAACAAAACAAGAAAGACACGAAGCTTTAGTTGCAACATTTACAGAAGCGCAGCAAGCTTTAATGGCAAATAATAGAGATCGTGTTAGAGAAATTAAAGAACAATTTAGAAATACCATTACTTCCGAGCAACGACAACAAATCCGATTGCAATTAAGAGAGCATAAAAACACTGAAAGTGGCAACGAAATACGTAAAAATATTCGTGAACAAAGAAAAACAAATAGAAAAACAAATAATAGTAATGGATCAGAAAATGATTCTGGAGGTGGCAAAGGTAAAGGTAATGGATAACGGAGAAAGCTAAAAATTAAATAAAGTGGGTGTAATTAATTACACTCACTTTTATCTTTTAAATAATTAAAAAATGAAAACGATTCTGATCTATTTATTTCTAATTTTTTGCACTGTTTCTGCGTTTTCACAAGAACCTCCCCCTAAAAAAATAGCTATAGACCAATATATTGATGAATTGCTTTTAGAAGAGCAATCTTTAGATGAGTTACTTGCCTCTTTTATAAATTTTCATTTTTTATATCTTTCCGTAAATTATAATAGCGATACTTACTTTTCGGGTCGTGATATTGACATAGATCAATACAATATTTCACCACAAATTACTTATATGCATTCCAAAGGGTTTTACGCAAGTATTTCTGGAATATATTATAGCGAATTTATTCCAAAATGGGATGTTACAACTGCCACAATTGGTTACGGTAAAAGTTTTGGAAAAAATAAAATATGGAGGTATTATACTTCTTTATCAGGATATTTATATTCTGACAATAATATTGATGGTTTATACAACGGAAATATAAGTGCTGGTTTTGGCATTCAAAATAAAAGTAGAACTCTTGGTAC
>NZ_JBFLKT010000053.1:0-2804 GCF_040883305.1 Lutibacter sp. | reverse complement strand
CTGTATTTATTAATTTCATTTGACAAAAATAAGCATATATTTTTTTAATTCCAGCAATACATTTTATTTTCAAATTCCAAACAAGTTACAATTGTAATCATCTTAATATTTACAATTGTAACTACATAATTCGTTCTTTTATTATACAATTGTAATCGACTTCTGTCTAAATTAACTACTGTATTTTAATTTTTGAACAGGTACTATAAAAATTTCTTATCACGAATTTATAAGATGCTGTTATTTAGAATTTAATTCTGCCTAACATAAAGTATTTATTTAATCTATTACATACTTATTCTAATATATAATAGTGTATTTTTGCTTTCTAATATAGAATTGATTACATTTGTAATATATTTTGTAATTTACATTTGTAACTAATGGTAAACGTAGAAGAATTTGCTAAACGCTTAAATATAATTATGGATTTTTACCAATTATCAGCTGCATTGTTAGCTGATAAAATTGATGTTCAGCGCTCAAGTATCTCTCACCTATTGTCTGGTAGAAATAAACCAAGTTTGGAGTTTGTATTAAAAATCTTAAAAACTTTTCCTGAAGTTGAATTGTATTGGTTATTAAATGGAGTTGGAAATTTTCCTAAAAAACAAACCTTAGGAAGTATTCAGAATCCCCCTACTCTTTTTTCAAATGAAAAAAAGATTACGGTTGAAAAAACATTTCCAATTAAAACTATAGAAGAAAATTCTAAAGAAATTGAAAGGATTGTTATTTTTTTTAAAGATGGTAGCTTTAAAAATTATACTTCTTAAAAATGGCTTTATATATTTTAATATAGAAGAGTTAACGATAATGATTATGAGATGCTGAATCAATTTCAGCATAAGGGTTATATAAAAATTCTAATGAGCCTTGTCTTATCTTTTCAGACAGGTATCCACACGCTGTTTTGGTGAATTTCTATTTGTTTGGTGTTTTCAGGGTTTTATAGATTGGCTATGTTGAACCTAGATGTTTATTTGCCTCAAAAGGAATGACAAAGCAAATATTAATAATAATATGTGAGATGCTGAAATAAATACAGCACGACGACCAATGGGTATAAAAAACTTAACAATTTAAAAGGAGTTATCCCTCTACTTAATCAATAAGTTTAGACATTCCAGTCTTTATAATTAAAATCAATTCCTGCTTATTTGTATTTGTTGATAGAAGCTGTAATTGTACCATTTGATTTAACATATTAACAGCCATTTTATCAAAATTGAATTTTTTAAATTGCATCCCTAATTTCACAAAATTATTAGTTAAATTGGTGATAGCTTCTTTATTATCACTTTCTGCAATCCACCTAAAAGCCTCTCCATATAATTGTTGAGTTCTGGCATCTTCAGTTAAAAACATTCCATTTAAAACCTGATTTGCAATAAAAGGTAAATTTGACTTGTCTTTTTCTTGAATGTAAATACTTGTAATGGCATCTGCTAAACTTTCTTTTATAGTTTCATCAAGCGAATTAATTTTATTCAGAGCACTTTCTTTATCAATTTGATAAAGTGATGTTATTGAACTTCCTATTATTGCATACGATTCGCTCTGAAAACCTCTTTCAAATAATGGTTTATAAATTGGTTCAATTAATTTCCCTAAAACACTTAAGGCAGCAGCTCTAACTAAGGTTTTTTTATCTTTCTGAGCTATTTGCTCCACCTTTGTAATTATATCTTTCTTATTATACTTTTGAAATAAGTCCAAATTTTCTAATGCAAAAACTCTTATTTCATAATAAGGATCATTAAATGCCTTAACCACAGTATTTAATGCTATTTTGTTATCTTTTTGATGTTTTATTATTTCTTCTAACGCCAATCTTCTATCCAAATAATGCGGTGCATTATTAAATTGAAATATATAATTATCTAAAGTTTTATTTTCTGTAAATTCGGCCAATAACACTTTTTTAGCGTCAATATTTATTAGATTTGGAAGTTTTCTAAATGGAAAAGTAAATGAATTTTGTTTATTGTTTACCCAAACATTATGTCTGGTTTTTAGAGTTCCTTCATAAATATCAATAGATAACGGAAACGTAAACACCTTATCTTGTTGATTTATATTTACAGTGACTGTATTATTTATGGTATTGTAATCGTATGATACATTTGCTTTTATATGTCCGTTTCCATAATACCACTGATTAAAAAACCAATTTAAATCTTTACCACTAACTTTTTCAAGTGCTAAACGTAACTCGTGCGCTTCAGCAGTTCCAAATTTATGATCGTTTAAATACTTTCTCAATCCTTCAAAAAAAGCATCATCACCTAAAACATCTCTTAACATATGCAAAATGGCATTTCCTTTATGATAACTTACCGTATCAAACATATCTTCTTTATCGTGGTAATGAAAACGGACTAAAAATTTGTCTTCACTATCACTTTGCAAATACGTTTGCACCTCTTTAAACATATGAGCGGCAGCTTTATCCTTTCCATATTTATGTTCAAACCATAAATACACGCTGTACGTTGCAAAAGATTCGTTTACTGTCAAATTTGCCCAGCTTTCGGTTGTTACTAAATCTCCAAACCAATGATGAAATAATTCGTGAGCAATGGTGCCTTCCCATTCATTTTCATCAACTAATTGCCCTTTTTTTTGTTGTGCAGCTTCTCCATGAACAACTGCCGTGGTGTTTTCCATAGCTCCACTAACATAATCTCTCACTACAATTTGGCTGTATTTATCCCAAGGGTATGAAATTCCTGTCAAATCTGAGAAAAAAGTTAACATTTCTGGAGTTGTTCCAAAAATATCTTTCGCAACTGATTCATAAT
>NZ_JBFLKT010000405.1:0-2718 GCF_040883305.1 Lutibacter sp. | reverse complement strand
TGGAACTGCATCGCTTAAATGTAATAGCAATAATCCAAACCAACTGGTTATTGGCCCAGGTAATACTGGTAAAAAAGAACCAAGAATACCTAAAATCATTAATAAAATCCCAAAAATTAATAAGGCTATATCCATACTTTTATTTATAAATCAAATTTAAACATAAATCTTTAAATCAATAATCGTGCAATATTTTCAACTAAAAAATTAGTTTAAACTAAATATTTAGTTATATTTGTATTGTTGAACTAAAAACTTAGTTAAAGAATGGAGAAACAATTAACAAAAGCGGAAGAGCAATTAATGCAAGTTTTGTGGGATTTAGAAACGGCTTCGGTGAAAGAAATAATTGGGCAGTTACCAAAGCCAAAACCTGCGTATAATACTGTTTCTACGATAATTAGAATCTTAGAAACAAAAGAATTTGTAGGACACAAAGCCAAAGGAAGAGGTTATATTTATTTTCCTCTAATTAAAAAAGCAGACTACAGTAATAAAAGTTTACAAAAAATAGTTGACGGTTATTTTGAAGGTTCTTTTAAAAGTATGGTGTCATTTTTTGTAAAAAAGAATGATGTTGATATGAACGAATTGGAATCAATTTTGCAGCAAATTAATGACAAAAAGACAGAAAAATGATAAATTACATAATTCAAGTATTGCTTTTTCAAGCTTTATTTTTAGCCGTTTATGATTTCTTTTTACAAAGAGAAACATTTTTTAAGTGGAATAGAATTTATTTATTGGCAACACCAATTTTAGCTTTTATAATTCCACTCTTAAAATTTAAAAGTATTCAACAAAGTATTCCACAAGAATATATAGTGCAACTCCCAACAGTATTTTTAAATCCTGAAGCAATTATTATACAAAGTACCAGTAATGAAAGTACATTTAACATGATGCCTTTTCTATTTTATATTGGAATTCTAGTATTTACAACACTTTTTTTGGTGCGATTATTTAAAATAATTAATTTAATAATCCACAATAAAAAAATACATGAAGGAAATTATAAATTGGTTTTATTGCGCGAACAAAAAGCTGCTTTTTCATTTTTTAACTACATTTTTATTCATCAAAAGTTACTAGATAATAAAAAGTTAGACATTATTAAACATGAAACAATTCACTGTAAACAACTGCACACGTTAGATTTATTGTTTTTTGAAGTATTAAAAATACTCATGTGGTTTAATCCTGTAATATATGTGTATCAAAAACGAATTACACTTTTACACGAGTACATTTCAGATGCTGAAGTAGTAAAAGAATCCGACAAAAATTCGTATTTCAACACATTATTGGCTGAAACTTTTAATGTAGAAAATATTTCATTCATCAATCAATTTTTTAAACATTCATTAATTAAAAAAAGAATCGTTATGATCGCAAAAGAAAAATCACAAAAAATTAAACAGTTAAAATATTTATTATTAATTCCGTTATTTCTTGGGATGTTAATTTATACATCTTGCATTGACCAAGTGAATGAGGAATTGTCAGAGATGGAATCAGTTTTAAATAGTTTAGATGATTTTTCAAAAAGACAATATTTTGATTTTGAGATTGGACCAACTTATGTTGGAAAGAGTATTATGGTTGGTCGATATTTAGATCTTAGTGAGTACACTGAAAAAGAGAAGGAAATCACTGCAAAATTTAATAGCAATGATCAGGCTAAATATGATCATGTTGTGCTTATTGATGGAAATGAAGAAAGAGTAAATTGGTTTCGACCAAAATCTGTAAGACTTGGGTCAAAATCGAAATATAAATACGTTGAAGGTAATGATGTTCCTTTCGCAATAATTGATGAAGTTCCAGTTTTTCCAGGTTGTGAAGGAACGAAAGAAGAGTTGAGATTCTGTTTGCAAGAAAATATTACAAAACATGTAAATAGAAATTTCAATGCAGGACTAGCAAGTAGTTTAGGTTTGTCAGCTGGTGTTAAACGAATTTTTGTGGTTTTTAAAATTGACAAAGAAGGTAATGTTTCTGAGGCAATGGCAAGAGCTCCTCATAAATCTTTGGAAGATGAAGCTATTAGAGTAGTACAAAGTTTGCCAAAAATGGAGCCTGGAAAACAAAAAGGTTTAGCAGTAGGGGTAAAATATAGTATACCAATAGCTTTTAAAGTTGGTGGTGAAAAAGCAACCAAAGAACAATCAAGAAAGGCGAAAGAAGATTTTATAAATGGAACTAAATCAAATACTTTATCTGAAGTTGTTAAAGGAAAAGTTACAAGTGAAAATGGGAGAGGTTTGCCAGGTACAAATATTGTTATAAAAGGAACTGAAAATGGAGTTGTAACAGATTATGATGGAAATTTTGCGATAAAGGCAATGGAGGAGCAGGTACTCGTTATTTCTTTTATAGATTACCAAACTCAAGAAGTGAAAATTGGCAAGGAGAGAACTATTAATATTGTTCTCAAAAAATAATAATAAATAAAAAAACAACATTTGAAAAAGATTTTAATTCCATTACTGTTTTTAATAGCAGTTTTAAAAACCGAAGCGCAATCTTCGGTTTTTACAGTTGTAGATAGTTTATTATTAAAAGGAAATTATCAAAAAGCATTAAAATTGCTAGAAAATGATATAGATCAGAACATATTTGTACTTGAAAAAACGGCAGATATTTACCAGACTATTGGTAATTATAATAAGGCAATAACTTGTTATTCTGAAGCTTTAGCAATTGAAGATAAAAGTC
>NZ_JBFLKT010000052.1:0-3676 GCF_040883305.1 Lutibacter sp. | reverse complement strand
CCTGAAATAGTATCAGGTTGATTATTAGCAGAATACACATAATTCCATTTTGGATTTTCCGCCATTGGATTTTCTTCGAAATCCAAATATTCAACAATATCATCTTCACCAGAAGCTCCGTTTAAAACAAACTTTCTATTAACATGTGGTTCGTGTTTGTACAACTTTCCTGCTGCCCACCAAGCTACGTTTCCACTAGCATCTCCGTACATAATATTTAAACCCGGAGCGTGAATCATTGAAGCACCTTTTTTGACATCTTGCATACTGGTTGCTCTGGAAATTCTGTGTAAAGCATCCAAAACCACACCATCTTGTTGTGTATAAATCCAAGACATTGCAATAGGTTCAGTTTGAGAAATTTCATCTAAAACATCGTTTAAAATTGGACCATGATGTGAATTTCTAACTGAAATTGTAACAGCTTCTGCGTCTTTAACTTTTATAGTTTTAGCGGTGCTTGTGTATTCTAAAAAACCATCCTTAAACTTGTATTTATTTTTTTCTGAAGGATGATTTTCTTCTTTGTAAAAATCAATATCATCATTTTCGAACATTGTTAAACCATAAGCATAGCTGCGGTTATGACCCAAAAGTGGAAACGGAACACCCGCAATATGATACCCGTACATTTCGTAATTTGGGGTAACAATATGCGCCTCATACCAAGTTCCTGGTTGCGAATATACAATATGCGGATCGTTGGCAAATAGCACATTTCCAGTACTTGTTTTGTTAGCTGAAACCACCCAACTATTACTTCCAATAAATGGCGGAATAGGAGAATTTTTCATAATTTCAGATACATTTTCTACAAGAGCAGTATAATTTTCAATAACATTTTTTGAGTTTTTTATCAACGTAGTTTTTGGGTCAATATCTATATTTAAGTCTTTTAAATAATTTGTCCCTAACTTTTCTTTTATTGCAGAAAGTAACGGATCAGTTTTGTGCGCCATTGCAAAACTAAAAGACATATAACCTAAAATATTGTAAATATCTTTTAGTTGATAATGTTCCTTTTCAATACCAATTAAAGTGAATTCGATTGGAGTTGCACCAGTATCTATAAATTGGTTTACACCATTTAAATAAGCTGTTGCTAATTGATAAACTTCACTATTTATATCTAATTTTTCAATCGATTTTTGAGACGCTTCTTCTATACCTAAACTCGCAAAAAACTTGTCGTTTTTGAGCATATCTTCACCGAAAATTTCTGACAACCTACCTGGAGCAATTCTCCGCATTAATTCCATCTGCCACAACCTGTCTTGTGCGTGCACATAACCCAAAGTTACCATGGCGTCTAGCTGGTTTTCAGCATAAATATGTGGAATTCCAAAATCATCAAAATATACTTCAGTTGAATTTTCTATTGAATTTAATTTCAAATCACCCGAATAATCAGGTTTTAAACTATTGGAATACACCCAACTGCCAATTATAATAAGTACCACTAATGCAGCAATTAGCAATAATATCTTTTTAAAAATTTTCATGAAGTGTACCAATTTTAATAAAATCAAAGGTACGCAATTTTACGAAACCGCAATAGTAAAATTAACTTGTCTATATGTAAAATATACTTTACATTTGAAAATAATTTAAAATTTACATTATAAAACGAGCATGCTAAAAGTTTATCACTCAATAAAATTACTGATGGCGAATAGCATGTGACCGTTTTAAAAAAAACTATATACACATGAAATCACAATTATTATTTTCGAATAAATACAAACCAATGGGTTGGGTATTATTTTTAATTGGAGTAGTTCTAGGAACTATTTTAATGATAAATGAATTTGACATTCCAAATTGGGAAACAAAAGTATTTCCTTTAATTAGTGAAAATGATATTTTTTCGAGTCCAGCTTTAAAATGGAGTTCGAACAATATTGCAGATGAATTAGCTTCATTATTATTAATTTTTGGAGGAATTTTAGTTTCGTTTTCTAAAACGAAAGATGAAGATGAATACATTTCAAAAATTAGAATGGAAAGTTTAATTTGGGCAACATATGTAAATTACGCAATATTAATTATTGCGATACTTTTTGTGTTTGATTTTAGCTTTTTTAATGTTTTAATTTACAATATGTTTACTTTATTGTTATTTTTTATGTTGCGTTTTCATTATGTTTTATATAAAACTAAAAAGGCTGTTGGTAATGAAGAATAATATAAAAGTAGAGCGAGCCATTCATAATATTACACAAGCAAAATTGGCCGAAATGATTGAAGTTAGCAGGCAAACCATAAATGCTATGGAGTTAAATAAATATGTACCATCTACAGTTTTAGCATTAAAAATATCTAAAATATTTGAAAAACCGGTGAATGAAATTTTCTTTTTAGATGGTCAAGATTAGTGAATGGATACAGCATTTTAAAATTATATTTATAGAGGTTTTATATAAAAAACTGTTTTTTAATTAATTAAAAAATATATTTGTGATAATTAAAAACCCTTATGAAATATTTATTTCTAACTTTTTCCTTTTTTTTTAGTTCAATTCTTATTGCTCCAAGGGCGCAAGTTTTAAATAAAATAGACCAATTGAATTCTAAAATTGAATTGTCTGAAAAAGGAAAAAAATTACAACTAATGGATAGTTTAGGTAATGCACTTAACTACAATCCAAATTTAAATTACGATTCAATTGTAAAAAAAACAATACAATTTGCTTTACAGATAGATTCTATAAGTATTGCAGCAAATAATACTGCTAATTTAATTTATTTTAACAATAGTATTGTTGATAATCCTGAGGAAGGGTTAAAGATTTTTAAGCAATTTTTAGCTAAAAATTTAATTATAAAAAATGATTACACGTCAGCAAGATTCTATTTGAATGGTGCGGATAGTTATTTTTTTATAAATGACCATAATAAAGCTTTAGAAAATTATAAAATAGCTGAAACGTATGCTTTAAAAGCTAAAGATGAACGACTTCTCGGTTTTGTTAATTTATATTCAGGTCAAACAAACGAATCTTTGGGCGATTTTTCAAAAGCATCTCGAAATTACGATAAAGCTTATAATTACTTTTTAAAAGTTAAGGATACATTTAATGTGTTGAATTCTAAAAACTCACTCTCCATATTATATAGTAAAAATGGATTATTTGAAGAAGCACAAACAGAACGTAACGAATCTATTTCACTTTTAAAAATAACTAAAAATTATGGGCAATTAACATCTGTTTATTATAATTCGGCATTAGATTATGATAAATTAGGCTTTCAAGATAAAAGGATTTCTAACCTACTCAATGCTTTTGAAGTTAATGAAGTATCTGAAAACAGCAAATTTGCACGCCCTACTATTTTAAATAGTTTAGCTATTGCCTACGCACAAAATAACAATATTTTATTAGCCGAAAAATATTTAAAGGAAATTGAAAGTAATAGCAAAGTATTTTCAAAAGAAAAGAATAGTGATCACTACCAAGAAGCAATTATGAATATTGAATTTGCCAAAGGTAATTTTAAAAAAGCATTGACTATTTGTAAAAACTTATTGAGCTCTAAAATAAATAAAGGAAACCCATTAGAAATTGAACGTTTCGAAAAGTTTTTATCTTTAATTTACGAAAAAACAGGAGATTCTGAGAATGCATTAATTCATTTAAAAAACTATTTATCACTTAATGATTCAATTAAAAGTGTT
>NZ_JBFLKT010000005.1:0-2933 GCF_040883305.1 Lutibacter sp. | reverse complement strand
TCGCCATTTTATTTCTTACATTTTCAGCTAATTCTCTAATCTCATTTAAATTTTGTTCATTTAAAATTGAGTTTTCAAATGTTGCCGATTTTTTAGCAGTCCCACCTGTAGTTGGCAAACTATTATAATATGATTCTCTTGCCGGAGCAATTAATTTGGTAGTTCCCTCAGCTCCTAATTCGTAGGCCTCAGCCGATTGTCCATCAACTGCACCTCCAGCGCCTCTGCTAAAAGCAATGGTTAAATCTTTTGAATTTCCAGAATTTATTCCCGTTGTAATCATAACTCCCGAATAATCGACATCAACACTTGGAATTACTAAAATTGAAGGAAATACATTTTCTGGATTCGATAAATATTTTTGACGCCATTTAAAGCTTCTTTCTGTATAAGGCGATGCCCAAACATCTTTTATTCCTTGTAAAATTTTATCTTTTGCAACAACATTAAACAAGGTTAAATTTAAACCAGCTCCCGAAAAATCTTTTAAATCTTCCATATTAGTATCACTTCTTAAAAACACAGGAACTTCACCTAATTTTTTTCCTAAAACAGCCACAAATTCACTTTCTAGTTGTGAAATAAAACTTGTTTGAATTGGCATTTTTTTTATTGCTTCTTGTAAAATCTCTAACTGTTTTAATTGAAATTTTTCTACTTCAGCTTCTGAAATATTATTTAATCGTTGCTTTTCAGCTTCTAAAAACATATTGGTTAAAAATTTCCAATAAGAAACATTTTGCTCTGGCATTTGCTGATTCATATGAGATTTAAAAATTCCAAACGGAATTACAATTCCTTCCACCACTTTCTCTGGAAACATTTTTTTCAATTGCCCTAAATTGGCAGCTTTTGGCCCACACAATTTACCAGAATCTTTTGCATCCACATTTCTCATATTTAAAATGCTATTCACATCCAAACGAATTTGTTCAATAGGAACTGCTATTTTAGCTTCATTTCGAGCTGTTTTAGAAAACAACCCCTTCTCTTCAGCAGTCATTTCATTTTCTAATTTCAAAATCACATTTCCTTTATTTGAAACTGCGTAAAACACTTTTTGTCCGTTGAATTTTTTTAAATTCTGAAGATTATCATCAGACAATGCAGCATTTGGGATTCCTAAATTACGCGCTAATAATTGTACGTGAGAAACTAAATTTCCTTCTGAAACAGTGGCAATTCCTCCAACAGGTTTTAAATCGGATGGTGGTTTTTGAAAAATATAAATTTTGTTTGAAGAAACCTCAATACCTTCAGGAGAACTATCAATAATAACTAACTCTCCAAAGGCATAACCCGGATTTAAACCACGAATGGAACT
Organism: Lutibacter sp.; assembly: GCF_040883305.1. Lineage (GTDB taxonomy): Bacteria > Bacteroidota > Bacteroidia > Flavobacteriales > Flavobacteriaceae > Lutibacter. The sequence continues at coordinate 1,609 of NZ_JBFLKT010000005.1, read as the reverse complement.
TTGGTTAGAAATATTAAATACTTTATTGGTTAATGAAGATTCCGTAGCTAAAAAATCTCCTAAATCGCCTACCGTTTTACCTAAATGTAAGGTAACTGAACTTCTAATTTTATCATCAATAAAACCATACGATTTTGGTTCAAAACCAGTATAAATGTCAACCATATCTTCATAAGTTGCCTTTACCATTGATGAACTCCACTCCACTACACTCCTAGCCGATTGTAAAATTGTTGTCAACTCATTTAAAGAAAGTGAGGTTGTGTTTTTTGGTTTTAAAATGGGTTCTATTTCATTCCATTCCCATAGTTCAACATAACCAGCACCGGCAGTTGCCATTGCTAAATAATATGTTTTATCTAACAATTCTTTTAGTGTTATTGGTTGCCATTGCGATGCGTTTTTAAAAACTACTTCTTCTAATTTTAAAGAAGCATCTAACAATTGAACTCTTGCTTGTGCACGTTTTTCAATTAAAATTGCTTTTCTAATTTCTAATAATAACTTAGCCGACTCCGAAACCAAATTAGCAGGTTTTGTCTCTTTACTATTTTTTAAAGAAAATTCATTAATAAGGTTTCCAATAGGAGTGTTTTTTACTAAACCTGTTTTGTTAGGCAATGCTTGAATGTCAATTGGCTTGTAAAAATTGGTCATTGTTACCAATAACTCATCAAATTTTAGATTTAGTACATTGCTTAATTTTCCGGAGTTGTTAATTCTGAATTGTTTTACTTTTTCAATATCAACAAATTCCGGTTGTCCGTGAATTTTAACTCGTAAATCCATAAATTGAGGAAATAAATCAGATAGAACCTTCGATTGACTTCGCATTAATTGCGCAACATTATCATCTCCTTTATGCGGAACGTCGTTTAAAGATTGTCGAATTAAAAAGAAATTTTTCGTAATACTAGTATCACCTGTTAATAACCATTTATAAAAATCTACTCCCCAAGCTTCTTCGTCTTCAACTTGGACAGCTCCTCTGTAGTATTGAGCTTTTTGTAAAATCCAACCATCATCTATGTTTCTTAAATACTTATCTATTTGATATTGTTTCAATCTAGAATTATGATTTTGTGAATCCCAAAATTCTTGATGTGTAGTATATGCTAAAATCTGACCTAAAAAAATGTGTTTTTTTTTACCAATGTTCTCAACAACATCTCTATATCTCGCATGTTGAACACCTGGTCCAATTGAGTCTGGACAAGGATCTTTTGGCATTCTTATGCTTCCATCCTTACAAAACCAACGAATGTCTTTATAAGGCCCTCTAAATTCGCTTTTATAAATAGCAATTTGATCTTTAATATATTGATTATTAAAATTTTGAGAAAATATACTTGATGTGTAGAGGAATACAATAAAACTAAAAAAGTATTTTATTTTCATTATTAATTTAATTTTTAGGACGTTACATTAAATTTCTAATATAGTGCCCTATATTTTAATTTAAAGATAATTAACTTTTAAATAAAAAAAATCTTCTTGCTATAAATTTTGTTTTAAATTTTGAATCTTGAGAAGATAAATTGCTTACTTTTAGTATATAATAATTGGCTTTTTTAGTAATCTTACTAATATGTTTTAATTAGTACCTATT
>NZ_JBFLKT010000404.1:0-7980 GCF_040883305.1 Lutibacter sp. | reverse complement strand
AGAATCTCCTTAAGAATCATTTATCATAAAATGTCAACTATAAAATTCACAACAAAAACAGCTACCCTATTTTTTTCAATAGGAACTTTACTTTTACTAATTCAAATAGTTGTTAGAGGAATTTCAACAATAACTATTGTTGGACTTTATTATGTTATTTTTTCTGTTTTAATAAACCTCTTTTTAGTGCTGTTATTAATTTTAAAATTAATATTTAAAAGCAACAAAATATCAACGTTAAAATCAATTGGAATTTTAACTATTAACATACCGATAGCCTACTTATATTTTTATATAGTAAACACTTTTTTAATTTAAAAAATGCTAAAATTCAACTACAAAAATTTCATTATATTTTTAATACTTTTAAGTATTGAAATAATAATTGCACTTTATATTACACAACATTTTGTTAGACATACTTTAGGAGATTTTCTATGTGTAATTATGCTGTATTATTTAATTAAAAGTTTTGTAAAAATAAAATCCACTTATATAGCGTTAATAGTGCTATTAGTAGCGTATACAATTGAAATGCTACAACTTACACCTATTTTAGATTATTTAAAAATTGAAGATCCTAGTTTTGTAAGAATTATATTTGGCACTACTTTTTCGGTATCAGATTTAATTGCTTATACATTTGGAGTTGTAACTGTATTAATTATTGAAAATCTTAAACCCTTAACTTTCTAACCAAATCTTCCAATCCATTAAGTTGAATTTCATATACCAAACGTAATTGGTCTCCAAGTTTCCCTTTAGGAAAGCCTTTATTATTATACCAAACAATATAATGTTCGGGTAAATCTATTAGGTAATAATTCTTAAATTTTCCATATGGCATTTTGGTATTCGCCAACTTCTCCAGTTCGTGCTGTTGATTATTTTCCATCAACAAAATCTTGCAAATACCTAAATCTTTCTGTCAACTTTCCATTTTTGGTTAGTCTAGCGCGTTTTAAAACACCATCTGCATCATTATTAAAAAAAGCAGGAATTACATGTTTTGCAAAACTTTCTCCAAATCCTTCGGAAGCATCTTTGGGCAATTCACATGGCAAGTTATCAACTGCCATTACGGCAATTGCATCTTTATTTTTATAATTTGTTTCCTTTTCAGTTTTTGGATTGTACCCATAAATTGGATCTGCTATTGTAGAAGCTCTTAATGTTGACGCAACCGGACCGTCAATATCACAACTAATATCTGCTACAACTTTTATATTGAAATTTTTATTTTTAGCATCTTCACGTGTGAAAATAAATGGCGAACCACTTCCAAAGAAATGACAAGCAATATACATATCTGCAACTTTTGCAAAACGCATAAAATTGCTTTCATAAGCTGATGGATTGTCAAAAAAGTCTTGTTGATTTTTTGTTTGTCCGTCTTTTCTTTTATTATAATCTAATACATCAATTTGGACAAAAACAGGTTCAGAAAAATTTTCATTTAGAAACTCTTTTACCGAAACTTCACGCATCCGCATTCCTTTCAACATTTCTTTTGCACCATTACCTACTCTGCCTTTTCCTGTTAAAACCACTTTAATATTAGGTAATTTTAATTGTTGCAATTCGTGAATTAACATTAATTGATCGTGTAAATCTTCAGCTTTAGGCAATTGAAATACATCGTGTTTTAATCCGTAAGTTCTAAATCCATTATATGCGCCCACAATTCCAGCATATCTTCCAAAAGCAACTAAACGTTGTCCTTTTTCGTTTACTATTACTTCGTGATCGTACAATTCAATATTTTTTGCCAAAATGGCTTGCAATAAATTTCTGTTGTAAGGCTGCTTTTTTATGGTATGAGAAAAGAAAAAATACTTTTTATTAGGAATTAAATTATCTATTGGAACTTCTTTTACACCTAACAAAACATCACAATCTGAAACCGTATCAACCACTGTAATTCCCTGATTTACATAATCTTCATCTGTAAAAAAGCGATTGTCCGAACTTTCTACTTTAATAGAAAGTCTTGGGTATTTTTTCAACAATCGTTTACATTCTTTGGGTGTTAAAACTACGCGTCTATCTGGTGGGTTTTTACGTTCTTTTATAATTCCTATTTTCATTGTATAAACTGGTATAAATTTTGCTCTAATATATTACGAATTAAAAGATGAAGCAAGTTATACCAACTTAAACTATAAACTTGAAAGTAATTAGTTTTTAGTTTGATGAATTAAAAATTAAAATAACTACAATAGGTATCATTTTAATTGTTATAAATTATATCATATAAAATTTATACATTTGCCATCTTTAAAAGAACTTGTTCTTTGACTTATTGGGGACGACTGGTTTTGACTGCAAGGTCAATTAAACTATAAGCATGTCGAGTAATGAAATAGCACTCGTAAATCTCAATTTCAACACTTTAAACGGCGAAGATAACTACGCTTTAGCTGCTTAATCCGAATTACAGTAGGATCAGGCCTCGGCACACAAGGTGTGCAAGCTAAATGTCTCTTGAAAGCCTTGGTTAGCGGCGGTCAGCTAAGAGACATCGTAAAAGTTAACATAGATTTGCTATTGTTTCGCTAGCATTTTGAAACTAAAGAAACTAAGCCTAACGTAAATTGTTTTCGGTTAGCATTAGGACAAAAATTAAAAGAAAACTAAACATGTAGAAAGTACTTTGGTTGCTTGTTTGGACCCGGGTTCGATTCCCGGCGTCTCCACTATTCTAATTTTATTTAATTATAAACTGTTACACATTTTATAATATTACTTATTCGAACAACCTACAAATAGGTTGTTTAACTTCTTTTTACTTTATAGACATTCATTATGTTTAATATTTAAAAATTAAACACTAACGAAAATATATAATTTCATATTAAATCTTTTATTATCTTCATTTGACTAAATAAAACCCTATTAAATCAATAAAAAGATTAGAGATTTATCTCTAAAATTTATTCAAATTAATTAGTTTAAGTATATTCACATTTTCCAATATTTTTCGGAATAGATTATTTATAACAATTAACCCAATGGACAACTACGGATTTCTATCAATTTTACCTCCACTAATTGCAATTGTATTTGCATTAAGAACTAAACAAGTTTATGTCTCCTTACTTTTTGGAATATGGTCTTCATGGATTATTATGAGCGATTGGGATGTTATTAAAGGTACTATCGCATCAGTTGAAGGAATGGTAAATGTTTTTAAATCAGAAGGAAATACCCGAACAATTATGTTTAGTGCGCTTGTTGGTGCTCTTTTATTATTTATTCAATATTCTAGAGGGGTTGAAGGTTTTGTCAATAAAATTAACCTCCTAATTAATTATTTTGAAAAAAAACAAAGTGGGTATAGCAGAATTGTTGTTCAAATTTTGGCTTTACTAACAGGAATAATTCTTTTTGTTGAAACCAGTATAAGTTCATTAACAGTTGGTACGCTTTACAGACCTATTTTTGATAAATTAAAAATTTCCAGAGAAAAATTAGCCTATATCGCCGATTCAAGTTCCGCACCATCTTCTATTATAATTCCTTTTAACGCATGGGGAGCTTTTATTATGGGATTGTTAATTACCCAAGGTATAGATGATCCTTTTGCTGTTCTTTTCTCTTCAATTAAATACAATTTTTATCCTTTTATTGCTATTGCAATTGTGTTTATTATAATCGTTTCAAAAAAAGACTTTGGTCCTATGGCTAAAGCTGAAAAAAGAATAATAGAGACTGGGAAATTTTTAAATGACAATGCCAAACCTATGATTTCTGAAACAATAACTTCTTACAAACCCAAAGAAGGAATTAAAGCAAAGGCATATAATATGGTTATACCGCTCTTTACTATGGTAATAATGATGCCCATAAACCTTGCTTATACAGGTTGGAACAAAGTTGAAGAATCCGCTTCATTTTCCAATCATTTATCTCAGGCTATTGGAGAAGGTTCTGGATCTTCTTCTGTTTTATACGCGGTAATTACAGCAATATTTGTTGCAATCATTTTGTATAAATCGCAAGGCATTATGAAAATGGAAGAAATGGTAGATTTAATTTTAAAAGGGATTAGCGAATTAATGCCTCTTGCATTATTAATGCTTTTTGCTTTTGCTATAAGCGATGCTTGCAATCAACTTGGAACAGGACAATTTATTGCTAATTGGTCTAAAGAATGGTTGTCTCCAGAATTTTTACCCGCAATTGTTTTTATTATTAGTGCTTTTATTGCATTCTCGACCGGAACGTCTTGGGGAACTTTTGCAATTATGATTGCTATTGCAATTCCAATGGCAAATATTCACGAGGCTAATATTGGACTTGTTATCGCTGCAACTTTAGGAGGTGGTGTTTTTGGAGACCATTGTTCTCCTATTTCCGACACCACAATTATTTCATCAATGGCTTCTGCAACAGATCATATAGACCACGTAAAAACACAATTACCGTACGCTTTAATTGGTGGAGTTATTACAGTTGCTATGTACATAATAATGGGTTTTATGCTTTAGTTTAAAAATAATAGAAATATATTTATAATTAAAACTGTATCTATGTCAAAACTAAAATTTCTTTGTTTAGGTTTTATATTTATTTTTATTGGATGTAAATCTGCTCTTGTTTCAAAAAAAATATCCAAACAACTTAAAAGTGATTTTTTTGACAATCAATTTACAGGTTTATTAGTTTATAATCCTGCATCAAATAAAACTATATACAATTTTAATGCGGATAAGTACTTTACACCAGCTAGTAATACTAAAGTTTTCACTTTATATGCTGGATTGCAGTATTTATCAGAAAAGATACCTGCTTTTAAATATACTATTGAAAAAGACACTTTAACAGTTTTAGGCACAGGCGACCCCACATTTTTACATTCATATTTTCAAGATAGTACAGCGCTAAAAATATTTAAAAATTATAAAAAAATAAATTTAATACTTGACAATTTAGAAGATAAAAAGTTTGGTCCTGGATGGGCTTGGGAAGATTATGACACCTATTTTAGTCCCGAAAAAAGTAGTTTTCCCATGTATGGAAATGTACTAACAATTACTTTTGAAAATGAATTAGAAACAAGTCCGAAAATATTAATAGACAATGTCGAATTTAGATCTTCAAATTTCAACAGAAACTATTCTTCAAATCAATTTTATTACCAACCTAAAAACAATAAACCAAAGGAAATTCCAATGGTTATTGATTCTTTATTAATTTCCAAATTATGGAATCACCTTTTACCAAATAAAGTACACATTACCAATTATTCTTCAAAAATAATGGAGCATACAGCTTATAGTGTTGAAACAGATTCACTATACAAACGAATGATGCACGAAAGCGATAATTTTTTAGCGGAACAGATACTAATTTTAGCTTCTTCAACCTTATCAGACACCTTGAGTTCAAACACCATAAGAAAAGAAATTCTTAAAAACCAGTTGAGCGATTTAAAACAACAACCTCGCTGGGTAGATGGCTCAGGATTAAGTAGATATAATTTATTTACACCAACTTCATTTGTACAAGTTTTAACAAAATTATATACTGAAATTCCCAGAGAACGTTTGTTCAATTTTTTCCCAGTTGGAGGTAAATCAGGAACTTTAGAAAACTGGTATGCTGGCAATCCAACTCCCTATATTTACGCAAAATCTGGTACGCTTAGCAACAATTATTGCTTAAGTGGGTTTCTAATCACAAAATCTAATAAAGTACTTATTTTTAGCTTTATGAATAACCATTATAGAATACCGACCAATCAAGTTAAAGAAAAAATGCAATCAATTTTAGAGTTGCTTAGAGACAAATATTAAGTTCTTTTTAAACTAAATCCATTTTTTAAGTTAAGCTTCCTATTAAATTTAAAACATTTTATAACAATGTAATTTAAAAACCTCTTTTATCAATAGATCAACTTGAATTATTTCATTAGAAATTTAGATGAAAAATAGTATATTTACAAGAACACCATTTTTTTACAATATGAAACAAGTAACCTATTTTATTTTATTCATTTTTGTGGTAAATATAAGCTGTAAATCCACGCAGCAAAAACATACAAATGTTAATAAAACCACCACATCAAAAACTTTAATAAAACCGCCGTATCTTAAAAAAGGAGATACTGTTGTAATTATATCTCCAGCAGGAATTTTATTTAACAAAAAAGCCGAAATTGAACAAGCAAAAAAACTACTAAAAAGCTGGGATTTAAATGTGATTTTAGGAAAAAATATTTTCAATCAAAATAATCAATTTGCAGGTACAGATATTGAGCGTGCTTCAGACTTTCAAAAGGCTTTAGATACTAAAAATATAAAAGCTATTTGGTGTTCTCGTGGTGGTTACGGATCTGTAAGAATTTTAGACAAATTAGATTTTAGTAAATTTATTGCACATCCAAAATGGATTATTGGATACTCGGACATTACAGTTTTCCACAATCAAATTCACAATTTAGGGATTGAATCTATTCACGGAATGATGGGAATTAGTTTAGACAAAAACCTAGAGTATCTAGAAGAAAATAGTAATTCATTAAAAAATGCAATTTTTGGCAACCAGCTGACTTACACTATAAAAAGTTCAAATTATAATAAATTAGGAGAAGCTACTGGACAACTTGTTGGAGGAAACTTAACACTTTTACACACCATGCTGGGGTCAAAAACTACTATTAACACCGATGGTAAAATTTTATTTATTGAAGAAATTGGAGAGTATGCTTATCATATAGACCGAATGTTACAAAGCTTAAAACGTGCTGGTTATTTTGAAAATTGTAAAGGTATTATTGTTGGAGACATAAGTAATGTTAAAAAAAACAGCACATCTTGGGGCAAGCCAATGGAACAACTTATTTTAGATATTGTTGAAGAATATAATTTTCCAGTTCTTTTTAATTTTCCTGCTGGACATAAAGAAAAAAACTTAGCACTAATTTTAGGAAGAACTGTTGACTTAAAAGTTAAAAAAGATAAATCCACTCTTTTATTTAAAAAATAAAATCAACCATTAATTTATACTACAATGCAAATAATTCTAACGCCTTACAATTTAAAATTACGTCACACTTTCACTATTTCAAGAGAATCTTATAACACACAACCAAACCTTATAGTTGAGTTAAAAGATGGTGATTTTTCTGGTTATGGAGAAGCTACTTCTAATCCATATTATAAAATTACAATTCCAAAAATGGTTGAAGATTTAACTGCTTTAAAGCCTTTAATTGAAGAAAGCTCAAATTTAACACCAGTCGCTTTTTGGGATAAAATGTACCCACATTTAAAAAATAATATGTTTGCTTTATGTGGTTTAGATTTGGCTTTTAACGACTTATATGCAAGAAAAAAAAGGAAAAAATTATATGAATTATGGAATTATGACATCAGTAATAATCCTTTAACAGATTATACTATTGGAATTGATTCCATTAAAAAAATGGTATCAAAAATGAAAGAAATTCCTTGGCCTATTTATAAAATAAAACTAGGCACAAAAGAAGATCTTAAAATAATTAAAGAATTACGAAAACATACAAATGCAATTTTTAGAGTAGATGCAAACTGTGGATGGTCGGTAGAAGAAACAATAAATAATTCATTTAAATTAAAAGAATTGGGTGTTGAATTCATTGAACAGCCTCTAAAAGCTGATGAATGGGAAGATCATAAAGAAGTTTATTCAAAATCTGTATTACCCATAATTGCAGATGAAAGTTGCCAAATTGAAGAAGATGTTTTAAAATGACATAACCATTTTCATGGTGTAAATGTTAAATTGGTAAAATGCGGTGGTTTAACTTCAGCAAAAAGAATGCTTATTCAGGCTAAAGAACTAAAAATGAAAACTATGGTTGGTTGTATGACAGAATCTTCTGTAGGGATTTCTGCAATAGCTCATTTATTACCATTATTAGATTATGTAGATATGGATGGCGCTATGCTATTAGCTGAAGACATTGCTACAGGTGTTACTATTAAAGATGGAATT
>NZ_JBFLKT010000051.1:0-7314 GCF_040883305.1 Lutibacter sp. | reverse complement strand
TGCAGCAAATGAGGAACTTCTTGTAGAAGATGATAATTATTTACCATTACCTTTTGAATTAACCATTCCTATTCTAACTAATGTTTTAAATATTGGGGGTAATCCTACAGATTGGGATGATATGTACGTAGGGGGGCAAAATGGTTCTTATATAGATGAAATTAGGATTTGGAAAGATACTTTAAGTTCTACAACCATCAGAACAGATTATTCGAGATATATTAGTGGTAATGATTCCAGAATGGTTACTTATTTAAGTGCCAATGAAAAAGTAGGTTCCTTCGCCTATGATTTATCAAGAAATGGGTTTGATTATAACAAAAATCACGGAAAATTATACGAATTTAATACGCCAGTTACTAATAAAGTTGAATGGGTGACAGGAACTGGAAATTTCCCAACAGCCGATCAATTAGGGATTTTAGGTGTTACAGATATTAATGGAAATTATGAAATTACAGCCATTCCGTATTCAGGTACGGGAGAATCATTTAATATCACGCCATTGTACGGAGTTCATCAGTTTGAACCTGGTCAACAATTGGTGTTTTTAGGAGAAGGTTCTGAAGTTGTAAATAAAGTTGATTTTACTGATATTTCTTCATTTAGTTTTAAAGGTAAAATTTTATATGATACCAGAGGTGTATTTAAATCTTTTGTTGAAACAAATCCAGAAGCAGATTTAGTTTATAAACTTGATTACTATCTTGCCAGTGATGTTGATGCAACGAGCGAAGGTTACAATTTCTACCAGACTTATAGTGACGGTAAATTATCGAAAGGTGAATATTGGTATAATGAAGTTACAGATAGATACGAGAAATATGCCACAATTTATTCAGACGATGTAAATATATATGTAGATGGAAATGTGGTGTTAGATGAAAACAATGTACCAGTTGTTTCAAAATCGGAAGATGGTCTTTATGGCTATTTTGATATTCAAGTGCCAATTGGAAATCATTATATTTCAGTTAAAAAGGCTGGTCATAAATTTAAACATGAGGGTAGATTTCCCGCAGAATCTGGGACTTTTAAAGAGTTCTTTGAAGATTCTAACGAAGCTGTAATTTTTGTGGATAGCACAAGAGTTACAATTGTTGGTAAAGTAGTTGGAGGAAGCGTTGAAGCCGCAAAATCAATTGGGTTTGGAGATCAAGGCTTGTTTCAAAAACAAATTGATGTTAATGGTGAACCAGAAACATTGACCATAAGTTCTAAAAACAATATTGGTATTGCCGCAATTAAATTGGGGTATGTTCCACCTGGAGCAACTGAAAGTGAAAAAGAAACAGAACTTAATTTTGAAACCAATAGTGAAACTGGTGAATATAGAATAGCAGTAATGCCTTTAAAATATCAGATAGATCAATTAACGGGATTACGAATTAAAAATAATTCAGCAATAAGTATTTTAGAAGCTAACGAAACAGTTAATGTTTCTAAAGTAGGAGATTTATCACTACCAGAATTTCAATACCCAGATGGTACTTATGAATATGGGACGCCTTACCATTACGAAAAAAGTTTTACGTATAGAACAACTCCCGTTTTAAGTGTTGTAGATCAAACATCAGAAACAGAAGTTACTATTGAAGGTGAAAAAATAAGTACGCTTGGTTTTCAATACCCTGTTTATAGACAATTTGGAGTGTATAATATTAAATTAAAAAGCTTTGAAAGATACATAAATAAAGACTCGGGGACAGATATAGAAGATGTTGTTCCAATAATAGACGGAGAATTTAAACCAACTAATAATTTAGCATTAGAAGGTTCAGAAACTGTTGATAGAGATCCAAATGATAATAGTATTATTAACTATTCATTTAAAGGTGGGTTGCCAACTATTTCATCTCCTTTTACCAGAACAATAGATATTAAATATAGAATTAATGGTGTAGATTATGAAGCTGAAAATTATTTAAAAGAAGGAATAATTTTAGGAGGTCAATCGGATGGAAGTCAAACTTTTGTTACTTCAGCACCAGATGTTCCGGACATTATTTTACGTGATCCTCCAGGATCTAATAGTTCTGCTTCCATTCAAAGTGGAGAGAGTTTTTCAGTTACCTCAAGTAGTGAGTTTATCACTTCAGAAGGAGTATCAACTGGAATAAAAAATTCTTTAGGTGTTATGGTTAAGTTTGGTGGTGGTCTACTAGGACCTGTAACAGAAGTAAAACCAGTTGCAGATATAGAACTTGGTGTATCTCTAACTCATACTTCAGCATTTGGAGATGATTTAACCAAAACATATTCATTTTCACAAACAATTTCAACAAGTTCAGATCCAAGTTATGTGGGGTCAGATGGAGATTTATATATTGGAAATTCAAAAAATTATTTTTACGGATCGTATGATGATGTTCAGTCATCGAAAGACCCAGTTACAAATACGGAATCATTTGAATTGACTAATACAGCGGGTAAAAGTATTTTTATTAGTAAGCAAAAAGCGATGTATTTTGTAGAAGAACCTTCAGAAACATTCTTTATTTATTCTCAAAAACATATTATAGAGACTTTAATACCTGAATTGCAATTAATTATTGATAATTACGACAATCCTACAAGTGACGGATCTGCACCTTCTCTTACAAAAGAACAATATGAAGATCAGATTCATTTATGGAGAACTATTATATTAAATAATGAGCGAGGTAAATATCGAGCAAAAAATGATTTAGAAGGTTATAAAAATGAATTACTAGGAAGCTTAGATGTTTCTTCAACTGAATTAAGAGATAAAATAAGTAGTAATATACTTGAAAATATTTCTTTTGATGCAGGTGTTGGTGAATTTACACGTAGTGTTGAAACAGGATCAGTTACATCAACTTCTCATAAACTTAATTTTAAATTAGAAGAAACAGTAGCTTCAGAATTAGGATTAACATTAAATGGCGTAGGTTGGATTACTAAAATTGGTGGAAAATTGGAACAAAATTATACCAATACCACAACTAATCAGAATAGTTCTACAGTTAATATAAGTTATACTTTAAAAGATACAGATCCAGCTAATTTATTAAGTATTGATGTAGTGAATATGTATGATGGTAATGGCCCTATTTTTAGTACTATTGGAGGTAGAACATCATGCCCTTATGAAGGAGCAGAGCTTTCATTATTTTACAATAATGCCGATTACGACCCGGAAGCAACTCTAATCTATGAATTGCCTGAAGATAAAAGGGAGCAATTAAGTTACGCAACTCAAAGGGTAGAAGTACCATTGATAAGTGTAGATGTTGCAGATGTCAGTAATGTGCCAGAAAGAAATAATGCAGAATATACTTTAATATTAGAAAATAACAGCGTTTCAGAAACCGATATTTATTTTGAATTGATTGTAGATAATTTAAGTAATCCAAACAATGCAATAATTAATATTGAACAAAACGGAACTATTGTAAATGTGCCTTACGGACAAAAAGTGGAATATGCATTGACATTGGGTAAATCAATATCTGATGTGTATGATTATGAGGATATTAGAATACTTTTAAAATCTCGATGTGATGGAAATGTTTTTGATGAAGTTTTAGTTTCTGCTCATTTTGTACCTTCATGTTCTGAAGTAGATGTAACTGCCCCATTAACAAATTGGGTATATAACAATAAAACGGCTTATAATATTGACGAATCTGTAAATCCATTACAAATTAAATTGGCAAGTTTTGATACAAGCTTTAACAGTTTTAAAAAATTAGATTTAGAATATCGTTTAGCAACTTCTCCAACTTGGACACGATTACAAACCTATTATGCAAATCAAACTTTTTATGATGAAGCTGTTGCTGAAAATGAATCGGACATTACATTAATAGATAGTCCAGAGCTTATTTACACACTCGATATTGTAGGTTTACAACTATCAGATGGAAAATATGAATTAAGAGCAAGAAGTACCTGTACAAACGATACAGAATACATTTCTGATGTTGTTACTGGTAGAGTTGATTTAACATCTCCACAAAAATTTGGGACACCATTACCTATTGATGGAATTTTAGGTATAGGTGAAGATTTAAAAGTTAGTTTTAACGAACCAATCTTTTTCAATTCAGCTATAAGTACTATTGAAATAAAAGGACAAACAAATCAGTTACCAATTAACCATAATGTTTCTCTTTATTTTGAAGGAGCTACTAATACTGCTGTTATAAACAAGCCGAAAATTACAAAAGGAGATTTTACTTTAGAATTTTGGATGAATAATAGGACAACTGCTACAACAGCAGCTATTATTAAACAAGAAGGGGGTTTAAATATTAGTTTAAATAATGGTGAAATTGTCTTTTCACTAGGCGGTATTACTACGCAAGGTGTTATAGCAAACGATGGATTGTACCATCATTATACGTTCACTCATAAAAATAGTACAGGAGAAATTAGTATTTACCAAGACGATGCTGAAATTGGAAGCAATACCGGTAGTGCAAATGTAGATTTCACGAACAATAACCCACTAGTAATAGGCGGTAATTCCTTTATTGGTAATATGAACGAACTTCGTTTATGGAATAAAACCATTAGTTTAGAAAATGCGTATGCAAAAATGTATGATAAACTTATTGGTAATGAAACCAATTTAATTGGCTACTGGCCAATGGATGAAGGTAGAAGTGAAATTGCAAAAGACTTGGCACGATTTAAACATGCTCAAGTTAATGCCGATTGGGACATTAAACCTAAGGGAACTTCTTACGAGTTTTCAAATGGTCAATATTTAGCATTAGATAATGTAGGTTTTGTACAGTTAACCAACGAAATGGATGCAACTATTTCATTTTGGATAAAAACTGAGACTGCTCAAGAAGCAACACTTTTTTCAAACGGAAAAGGAGATGGTTCAGATATTATACAACCAAACGGAGGTGCAAATAAATGGGCTATTAACATGACTAATTCTGGATTGTTAACCTTTGAAAGTGAAGGGAATTCTTACACATTAACTAGCCAATCAGTTGCAGATAATAACTGGCATCATATTACATTATTATTCAATAGAATAGGTTCTTTAAGAACGTATGTAGATGCAGCACCTGTTTCTTCTAATCTAATGGCTGATATTGGGGGGCTCTCTGGAAATAAAATTTGGATAGGAGCCAGAGGAAGTATTGATTTAGCAGGAATTGAAACTGTAGATCGAACATTTACAGGTAAAATAGATGAATTCCGTTTATGGAATACATTGCGCAATGTAGAACAAATAAGTAGGGATAGATTTAACGAAGTAGCTGTTGAAAGTATTGGATTGCAATTATACGCAAAAATGAATGAGCCAGAGCCAGAAAATGGAAATGGGCCAAGATATTTTCATGCAGATGTTAATGAAACTATTGCTGCAAGTTTGGCATTGTTAAATAGTGGCGATGTAAATTATGCGGATGATGTGCCTGCAATTAAACCAGAAAGAGAACTTATTAAATTTGAAGTGAATCGTGTAATAAATGGTGATGAAATGATTTTAGAACCAGTTGTTACAGATTGGGCTTCATTAGAAGGTCAAATTCTTGATATTACAGTTCATAGAATGTTTGATAGTGCTAATAATAGACAACAATCACCAATAACTTGGACAACTTATGTAAAGCGTAACGAAGTTAGTTGGTTTGCAGAAGGCTATAATGAAATTGTTGATATTGTAAAAAGAACTGGTGATGAAAAATCTTTTGAAATTACATTAATTAACAAAGGAGGTAAAGGGCAACCTTATAATATCTCTAATGTGCCAAGTTGGTTAAAATTAAGTAGTACTTCAGGAACATTACAACCTGATAGTAAAATTATACTTACAGCCACAATAGATAAGGAATTAACTCCTGGAGAGTATTTGGAGAATTTATATCTACAAACAGATTTTGGATACGACGAGAAAATGCAAATTAAAATTAGAGTTTTGGCAGAAGAGCCAAATTGGAATATTAATCCAACAAACTTTGATTTTAGCATGAATATAGTAGGACGGGTAAAAATTGAAGGGAAATTCTCTGAAGATTCTTATGATAAAATTGCTGCTTTTAGCAATGGAGAAGTAAGAGGTTCTGCATATTTAGTTTATAATGAATCGTTCAAAGAGTATTATGCATACTTAACTGTTTATAGCAATAATGTTTATGGAGAATCTATCGTATTTAGTATTTGGGATGCTTCTCAAGGAAAAATTGTAGAAGCCGAAATTGATGGGCTTTCAAGTACACTTTTTAAAGAAAATGAAGTGTCAGGTACTTTAAGAAATCCAGTAATTTTTGAAAATTCCGATGTAATAATTCAGGAAATTGACCTTAACAAAGGGTGGACATGGGTTTCATTAAACGTTAACGATCCCAACTTCTCTAACCTAAATACACTAACTAAAAGTTTAAATTTAGAAACAGATGATAGAATGTTAAGCCATTCACCATCTCAATTAGAAACCTATTATAAGGACCAATCTGTAGCTTCAAATAGCACTTGGTCTGGTACAATAAGTGGAAATGGAGGTATGTCAGTTTCAAAAATGTATAAAGTTAAGTTTGCCAACAAACAATCTTTAAATATAAAAGGTATTCCTGTAGCTATTGCAAATTGGAGTTTCCCAATAAAAGAAAATTGGAACTGGTTGCCATATCCATTACTTGGAAATCAAGCTACAAACGAAGCTTTGGCATATTTTGATGCTGTAGATGGAGATGTAGTTAAATCGCAAAATTTATTTGCAATTTACGATCCAATAAATGGTTGGAATGGAACTTTAAATTATATGGAAGCTAGTAAAGGGTATATGATTAAATCTAGTAAAAATCAAACATTTACATATCCAAATTATTTAGCAAAACTTGAAAGAAGTAAACCTAGTAGTATTGTAAATGAAAGTCAAGCTAAAATTGCAAATGAATTTAAAGAGTATTCAGAAAATATGAATGCCGTAGTTCAATTGCCAGAAGGGTTTGATTCGTTATTTGTGTATGATACAATTGGTAATTTAAAAGGAAAATCTAACAATCAAATTGTTGGAGGTAAAGAATTAAGTTTTATTACTATTTATGGAGATGTACCTGAAACATTGTTTTTTTATGTTGGAGATGGAAGAGATGAAAAAGCAACTACTAAAACTTTTAGTTTTAAAAGTAATAATGTATTAGGAACAATTGCTAAACCTGTTATTTTGGAAGTCTTTTCAGACATACATCAGGGTACTATAACAATACATTTCCATTGGAATTGTCAAGCCCCGACACATCTTTGCAGGTTATGTACACCGTTGATGGCAGTGCCACATCTGAGCAAAATCATTACCAGTTGGCGCACCACGATACCCTTTAC
>NZ_JBFLKT010000050.1:0-3087 GCF_040883305.1 Lutibacter sp. | reverse complement strand
ATCAATTTATTCAATTAAATGAAGTTTTAGTGCGTGATGTAACGCTACCTCCAACAATTAAAGACGCGATTGAACGTAAATTAAAACAAGAACAAGAATCTTTAGAATATGAATTTAGACTCGTAACTGCATCTAAAGAAGCAGAAAAAGTACGTATTGAAGCACAAGGTAAAGCAGATGCAAACCGTATTTTAAGTGCGTCATTAAACGATCAAATTTTGCGCGATAAAGGAATTGAAGCAACTTTACAGTTGTCAAGTTCTCCAAATAGTAAAGTTGTTATTATTGGAAGTGGAAAAGACGGAATGCCTATTATTTTAGGAAATCAATAAATAAGAAATAATTAAACTGGTTACTTCATTTTATTCTCAGTTATGAAATGTCATTACAAGGAGTTTACGACGAAGTAATCTGTTAATAATAAGTAGATTGCTTCACTTTCTTTACAATGACGGTGAAGCAATTTTTTTTATTTTATAATATAAGGTATTAAATAAAAATATAACATTATACATGAAATTTAAACTAAACAAAAAGTCTATTTCAAACATAATATTTGTGTTGGCAGTTGCTTTACTATTATATCCTCCTTCTCGTGAATGGTTTATGCGTCAAATAGCGTTTTCACCTTCAATTAAAAAAGAAAGTACTGAAAAAGTAGATACTTATAATTGGCAATTAAATGGTTTAAATACAGAAAGTATAAACTTCAATAAACTAGAAGATAAAGTTGTTTTTGTAAACTTTTGGGCAACTTGGTGTCCACCTTGTAGGGCAGAAATGCCTATGATCCAAGATTTGTATAATGATTATAAAGATAAAATTGCTTTTGTATTTGTAACTAATGAAAATTGGGAAACTGTAGAAAAATTTTACTTAAAAAACGAGTACAACCTACCAACTTATAATGCTGTAAGTGCTCCTCCTTCAAAATTTACCGAAACCAATAGTATTCCAGCAACTTATTTATTAGATAAAAATGGGAATATTTTAATATCTAAAACTGGATCCGCCAATTGGAATAGTTCAAAGGTTAGAAAATTATTGGATGAGTTAATTATAAAATAAATAGATTTTTATGTAGCGTTTTGCTTTTGAAGTTCGTATTGAAATTGTAACAAGAGGATTATTTCTTGTTGAATATTTATAAACATTAAAAGACAAAAAAAATGAAAAGAGTTTTACAGCTAATTTTAGTTTTATTTTTAGCTATTTCATGCGATCTAAAAGATGATTGCGGAGAATGTTTTACGCCGCCGCGCCAGTTTAACTTTGATTTGGTAGATGCAATAACTTTAGAGAATTTGTTTTTAAATGAAACATTTTCAGAAGAAGAATTAAACGTGTATGACGAAACAGGCGGAGAAGTTGAATTTAAATTGGTTTTTCATAGAGAACGCTATATTTTATCTTTAAGCAAAATAGGATGGGAGCTAGAACCAAAAACATATACTATAGAATTAAGTCCAGAAATTTCGGTCATTTTTGAGTTAGACATGGATCAGGTAACATCCGACTGTTGTACTTATTTTGAAGTAAAAGAGTTTAATGTTATAGATTATGAATATGAAGAATTACTCCCAACAGGAATCATTCAAATAAAAATTGATTTAAATTAATATGAAACAAAATATTCAATTCTATTTATATCTGGTAATTATTTTTTTAACTTTAAATGCTTGTAGTGCAACATCCGATGATAACGCAAGCCCTTTGTTTAGTGATAGTTATACGGCATCATCTTATGGTTCAGAGGTACTACTTCGAATAAATTCTGAAGTTTTCGAAAACATTAATACCAATCGTTTAAATAGTATAAATACAGGAGACTCGTTTAAAATTAATAGTGCAAATAGAATAAATGATATTTTAGAAGTTAATATTTCTTATGGAGGTGGATGCAAGCAGCATTCCTTTGAAATTATTTGGGATGGAATAGTTTATACAGATCCTCCGTGCTTTATGAATTTATTAATCATACACGATGCCAAAAGTGATACGTGCGAGGCATTAATGACAGAAACACTTTCAATTAATTTAAAAGAATTAATAGGAGATAACACTTATAAAGATAGCTGTGCATATAATATTTTCACCAGCTATAATTCAACCAAAACAGCGGATGTAACTGTTAAAAGTAGTAACTAATAGGATGGCTAAAATTTAATATAAATAGTTAGTTAAGTTGGCTCAATTTGAAAAAAGGAATAGATACAAAAACATATCTGGAAAATATTATAGCCGAATGTAAAAATGGCAATGTATTACATCAAGAATTGCTATACAAACATTTTTATGGCTATGCGCTAAGTATTTGCAGGTTGTACACCTATTCTAATGATGATGCAGTGAGTATTTTAAATGATAGTTTTTTAAAAGTTTTTTCTTCCATTAAAAAAAAAGAATACAATAATACTATACCATTTAAAAATTGGCTAAGAAGAATTTTAATAAATACGGCAATAGATAACTATCGTAAAAATGTTAAGCATTATTATCACTTAGAAATTGAAAACGAAGAGGTTATTTATACAGATAGTAACGTAATAAATGATTTAACAATAAAAGACATTTTAAAACTGTTAGATCAATTACCAGAAATGCATAGAATTGTTTTTAATTTATATGAAATTCAAGGATTTAACCATAAAGAAATTTCAAAAAAATTAACAATTGGTGAAAGTACATCTAGAGTTTTTTTAACTAGAGCAAAAAAGAAATTAAGAATTTTAATTGATAAAAACTTTTAAAATTTATGAAAGATAATTTTGATAAAAAATTAAGCGATAGAATTAAAGAGGTTTCAAATAACAATGAAATACCTTACAATCCTGCACATTGGAATTTGTTGCAGTCTAAAATGAAAAAAGAGAAAAAACGTGCGTTTTTTTATTGGCAAATTGCAGCTTTTCTTTTAATTTCTATGTTAGCTGGTGGTATTTTTAAGTATTTCTTTTATGAGAATGATAGTGAAAATACTTATGAAAATCCTCAAATTATTTTAGATACTAAGAACGATTCTTTAAGAGTTGATTCTTTAAAAACAAATAAAGATGTCTTTATTACTTCTAGCGATATTGATAGTTT
>NZ_JBFLKT010000403.1:0-8215 GCF_040883305.1 Lutibacter sp. | reverse complement strand
TTTTGTAAAACAGAAGTAATTATGGTTGAACCTCCTGGGCTGCCAACAACCATTTTTAATTTTCCGTTTTGTGAAACAATTGTAGGAGTCATAGAACTTAACATGCGTTTTTCAGGTGCAATTTCATTTGCTTCAGAACCAATTAAACCGAAATAATTTGGCACGCCTGATTTTGCACTAAAATCGTCCATTTCATTATTTAAAAAGAAACCAGCATTTTTAACATATACTTTTGACCCATAGGCTGTATTTAGCGTTGTGGTAACCGAAACTGCATTTCCAAATGGATCTACAATAGAGTAGTGGGTAGTTTCTTCACTTTCGTAACCGTTTAACTTTCCGTGTGAAATTTCAGAAGATTTTGTTGCTTTTTCCCAAGAAAAACTTTCCATTCTATGGTTTATGTATTTCGGATCTATTAAACTATCAATTGCAACAGAAACAAAGTCTGGATCACCCAAATAATGTGCCCTATCGGCATAAGCTCTTCGTTCAGCTTCTGTTAAAAGTTGTATGTATTTTGTTGAATTATGTTCTATTTCATCTAAATTATAAGGTTCAATTGCTTTTAATATTTGTGCCAAGCAAATTCCTCCACTTGAAGGAAGTGTCATAGATGTAATTTGAAAATCTTTATAATTAAATGTAATTGGAGTGCGCCATTTGGCTTCGTATTTTTCTAAATCTTCCATAGAAATAATACCACCTAATTCTTGAATATAATTTACAACATATTCAGCTGTTTTACCTTTGTAAAATTCATCTTTTCCATTGGTTTTAATACGTTCTAAAGTAGTAGCTAATTCGGTGAATTTTAAAGTGTCGCCAGCTTTCCATACCGTATCTAAATGAATGGCGTAATTATTAGCTTTTTTAAATTTAGAACGACTGTTATTTAAACTATTTGCTTGATTTTTAGTGATAATAATTCCGTTTTTAGCCAAGTCAATTGCAGGTTGTATAAGCGCTTCAATTGGAAGTGTTCCAAATTTTTTATGAACTTCAAATATACCGGCAATTGTTCCAGGAATTCCAACAGCCATTACACCTAATGTACTTTTATTTTCAATAAAATCACCATTTTCATCTAAATACATATTTTTTGTAGCTAACATTGGTGCTTTTTCACGATAATCTAAAGCGCCAGTATCACCATTATTTAATCTGTAAACCATAAATCCGCCTCCGCCAATATTTCCAGCAACAGGATATGAAACCGCCAAAGCTAATTCCGTTGCAACCATTGCATCAAAAGCATTACCGCCTTTTTTAAGAATTGCGACTCCAATTTTTGACGCTTCTTCTCGCGCTGAAACAACCATTGCACTATCTGCAATTAAGCCTATTTCTTTTGATGTTTTTTCTAAAGATTTAGGTTTACACTGAATTAATAAAAAGGCAAAAATTAGTATTGAAATAGATGTTCTCATTTTGATAAAAGATGGGTTGTTTTTTTTGTTGTAAATTCTATTAATTCTTGAAAATAAGCTGTGAAATCTGCTTCAAATTCTGAATAATGAAGTTTTAAATCTTCAATAGCTAAATCCATTTTAGAAATTCCCTTAGTGCGTTTATTCATTCCTTTTAAAACACGTTCAATACCTTCTAATGATGCGTAATTTACCAACCAATTGTATTGAATCATATATGGCAATAAATGTTGAAGTTCTTCGGGAAATGTATCACTATTTTCACTTAAAAAAGAATACACATTTTCGGCATATAGTTCTAAAGGAATTTCAGAATAATCAGACCAATTTTTAGCTAAAAAATGATCGTATAAAATATCGATTATAACGCCATTGTAATGTCTGTAGCGTTTGTTTAAACGGCGCATGCTTTTTTTAACAATTGGATGCGTATCTGTAAACGTGTCAATTTCTCGATGCAACAAAATTCCGGCTTGAATTTCTTTTGGATATTTTTTATATTTTTTACCCTTAATAGCATCAGAAATAAAGTTTCCAATTAAAATGTTTTTATTGTCTTTTGAAAGGTATAAATGCGCTAAAAAATTCATAAACTAATTTTAAAACAATGATACAAAAAAATCTGCCGAAAGCAGATTTTTAAGATTTTATATTCTATTAAATTGTTGTGCTTTAATAATTAATTTAATGTTTTTGCTGTTTTAACTAATTCTTTAAATTCAGCTTTAAAACCGTGTTCATCGATTAAATTTGTAGCATTTAACCATTCTAAAATAGTATCATAGTTGCTAGTTCCTTTATATTCTGATTCAGAAAGTATCATAGAAAAAGAAGCTACACTTGATGTAAATTTCATAAAATCGGATGCCTGGTTAAATGTTTTTCCTTGGTCAAAAATTTCTAATTCTAATGGAATACTGGTATCAGCATCTGGATTTTTATATCTAAAATCTATTGTAAATGTAGGGTCATTTGAGTTGTTTGCATTGTTTTTTGGAACTATTTCATAGAGTGCAGTTACATTTTGATTGGAACCAATTTCACCAGCATCTTTTTTATCATCTTCAAAATCTTCATTCTCTAAAACCCTGTTTTCATAACCGATTAAACGGTACGCTTCAACATTTTCAGGATTAAATTCAACCTGAATTTTAACATCTTTTGCAACGGTGTAAAATTTATTATAATCGTAAATAAACACTTTTTTTAGTTGTTCTATGGTATCAATATATTCGTAAGTTCCATTTCCGTTATTTGCAATTTGTTCTAAAGCAGCATCGTTTAAATTACCTCGTCCAACGCCTAAAACGGTAATATAAATGCCTAAATCTCTTTTTTCTTCAATTAATTTTACAAGCTCTTCCTGGCTAGAAGGACCCACGTTAAAATCACCATCCGTACCAATTACGATTCTATTATTTCCGTTTTCTATAAATTGTTGTTGTGCAATTTCGTAGGCTGTAATTATTCCTTGTGCCCCTGCAGTGCTTCCTCCGGCACCTAATTTATCAATAGCATTTTTAATTTTTTGCTTGTCTTTTCCTGAAGTTGCTTCTAAAACTACGCCAGCAGAACCTGCATAAGTTACAATAGCAACGTTATCATTATCAGATAATTCATCAACAAAATACTTGAATCCGTTTTTTAACAAGTCTAATTTGTCTTCGCTTGCCATAGAGCCAGAAACATCAATTAAAAAAACAAAGTTTGAAGCGGGTAAATTTTGTTTTGCAATGGGTTTTCCTTTTAAACCAATTCTAACCAATTTATTTTCGGTATTCCACGGACACTCGCTAACTTCTCCGTTTAATGAAATTGGATGTGAACCATTATTAAAAGGATAATCTAACTGAAAGTAATTTATTAATTCTTCTGTTCTGATAGCTCCTTTTGGAGGAATCATTTGACCTTGTTGCAAAAATCTACGCACATTAGCGTAAGCTGCGCCATCTGCATCTGTTGAAAATGTTGAAGTCGGATTTTCGGATACTTTTATAAATGGATTTTCAACATATTGGTTGTATTGATCACCAGTTGGTGTAAATCCGGCATAATCGACATAATAATTTTGATTTATGGCACTATCTAATGTACTATCTGAAACTTCACAAGAAAGTAAACCGATACTTATTAAAAAACTTAGTAAAAGAAATAAATTAAACTTAAATGCAGTTTTGAAGAAATTTTTCATATTGATATTTTTTTATTTACTACCAATACGAATTAGTAGTGCGAAACGCTACATTAAAATTTAAATAAGGCGTTCTTGCTTTTTTTAAAAATGTTTGTAAACTATTTAAGTTTACATCATAGAAAATAAATTTAAGAGTAGTAATAAACTGCTAATAACAATTATAAAAATATTTAATGTTCTCCAATAATTTTTAATTTTTTTTAAGTTAGTGGTGCTTAATAATATTGCTACAACACAAAAAGCTATACTAATAAAGGTAGTGTCCCATCTGCCATTTAGAAAATCTGGAAAATAATCTTTAAAAATGGTAACTCGCTCAGCTTGAGTTGTTCCTAAGTTGAAAGCATAAATCCATAAACCATATATAATTAAAGGGATTAGCAAACATATTAAACTAATTAAGGATACTATTTTTAACGAAGTTTGATTTGAAACTTTCATTTGTAATTTTTATTACTATGTGCAACTCTTTAATATTACATTTAACACCTTTTAAGGTTTAGAAAAGGAAATTATGAAACAGTAATGTTGTCGATGTTTAAAGTTAATATTTTTTTTGGAAAGATTGGATTTATTGAACTAAGTATTTTTTAAATTATGTTAGGCACTGCTTTCTTTTTTGCACTATTATTGAAAGTTCGGTTCACGAAAAGTGATATTTATTCTTCCATTTTTATAGATAGAATTTTGAGGTAAACTATGGGTGTACCTTGTTTGACAATGAGCTCCCATGATAAGTAAACTTCCATTCTCTAAATCTAAGCTGTATTCTTCGTTACTAATTTTATTATTAAAGGTAAACTCACGTACTTCTCCCAAACTAATTGAAGGCAGAATAGTCTTGTTTCCAGATGTTTCTTGATCACTATGGTGAGGAGCAAAATAATTCCCATCAGGATAGTAAAGACACATAGCAAGTTCGAATTTCTTGTTCAATAATTTTTCAACTTTTTCTCTTAATTTAGCCATCGCTCCAGTCCATACAAAACATTTTCCGTGAATTTCTTCGGGATGACTATTTTGCTTCAACAACCCTTTAGTTGCAAATAAAATTTTGAAACTATCCGTTTTGATTAATTGCCCTCCAGCTTGTATTATAATTCTAGATTTATCTAATTTGTATTTATTAATTAAAATAGCATAAAGTTCACTTGCTTCTTCTTCATTTAAAAAGTCATTCATATAATCGACTGTACAATTTATAGGTAGTTTCATAATATAATTTTCCCTTTATTAGTGTTTAACATATTTGTTTATATTTTGTTGGCAACTGATTTATTCAGATGCATTTCCACCTTTATCAAGCTTAAGAAAAGGATTAAAAACAAATTCCCATAAATTTCCATCTAAATCCGAAACGTAACTACTATAACCTCCCCAAATAACCTTTTGAGGCTCTTTAATTATTTGGACTCCAGCTGCTCTTAATTTTTCAATGAACTGGTCAACTTCCTTTTTAAATTTGGTATTGTGTGCTAGTGTGAACCCTTTAAATCCATTTCTATTTGAATCGACAGTTGCTAAATTTGTTCTTGGGTTTCAAATCTTTTGGCAACCCTGATATATGTTCATATTACATACATTTATCCCTTTCAATCTTCTTTTAGAACAATATAAATAAACGCTTTTGTCTTCATCAAATATAACAATTAAAACCAAAAAAAACCACAGCTTTTAAGCTGTGGTTTTCAATTTTATATAAAAAAGTTTTAACTATTCAACATTACTGGCATTACCAACATAGTAATAAATTCACCTTCTTCAATTCCATCAATTGGCGTTAAAATTCCAGCTCGGTTTGGTAAACTCATTTCAATTAAAACTTCGTTAGAGTTTAGGTTGCTTAACATTTCTGTTAAAAAACGTGAGTTAAAACCAATTTGCATATCGTCTCCTTGGTAATCGCAAACCAAACGTTCTTCAGCTTTGTTCGAGTAATCTATATCTTCAGCAGAAATATTTAACTCTGTTCCTGCCATTTTTAATCTGATTTGGTGCGTAGTTTTACTTGAGAAAATAGAAACACGTTTAACCGAATTTAAAAAAGTACCTCTGTCAACTGTTAGTTTATTTGGGTTTTCTTTTGGAATTACAGCATCGTAATTTGGATATTTTCCATCTATTAACCTACAAACTAAAATTACATTATCAAACGTAAATTTAGCGTTAGAATCGTTGTATTCAATAGTTACATCGTTGTCTACTGTTCCTAAAATTCCTTTTAATAAATTTAAAGGTTTTTTAGGCATTATAAATTCAGCAGCATCATTTGCGGTAACATCTGTTCTGGTATATTTCACTAATTTGTGTGCATCTGTTGCAACAAAAGTTAAATTCTCACTACTAAACTGAAAAAATACACCACTCATTACGGGTCTTAAATCATCGTTTCCAGCAGCAAAAATAGTTTTAGAAATTGCAGTTGCTAACACATTTCCAGGAATTACTGTAGTACTTGGTGCTTGAATTGAAACCGCTTTAGGAAACTCATTTCCATCAAAATAGGCCATATCATATTTACCGTGGCTAGAACTAATTTCTAACGAATTATTTTCTTCGGTTTTAAATGTTAATGGTTGATTTGGAAATGTTTTTAAAGTGTCCAATAATAAACGTGCTGAAACCGCCACTGAACCTTCAGAATCCGACTCAACATCAATAGTTGTGCTCATAGTGGTCTCTAAATCAGAAGCAGAAATCTTTAATTCGTTTTGATTTAATTCGAATAAAAAATTATCTAAAATAGGTAAGGTATTACTACTATTAATTACACCACCTAAAACTTGAAGTTGTTTTAATAATTGGCTACTTGATACTATAAATTTCATTTAAGATTATTTTAATGAATAAGTTACAAATATATTCTAAATATATTGTTATAAAAATATTATTTATCAACAGTTAATAACCTTTAACAAGGTTTTAAAACATACATTAATAGTTAGTTATAAATTTATTTTAAAAAAAGTTATAATTATGTTAATATAGTTACATTTAAACGGTATCCTATTAATTAAATTTTATATTTGTTTTTACTACTAAATTAACTGAACCATTTTATGAATAAAATAATAATATTCTTATTCCTATCAATCTTTAGCACCTCAATATCATTTTCTCAAGCACCTAAAAAACCTACTTCTGGAGACATTTACGAATCTATTCAAAAGTTAAATTTTTTAGGAACAGTATTATACATTGCAGCGCATCCGGATGATGAAAATACACGATTAATTTCTTATTTTTCTAATGAAGTTAAAGCCAGAACTGCTTATTTAAGTTTAACTAGAGGTGATGGAGGTCAAAATTTAGTTGGGCCTGAAATAAGAGAATTATTAGGTGTAATTAGAACGCAAGAATTGTTAGCAGCAAGAAAAATAGATGGAGGTGAACAGTTTTTTACACGAGCAAACGATTTTGGGTATTCTAAACATCCAGATGAAACTTTAGAAATTTGGAATAAAGATGAAGTGCTGAAAGATGTTGTTGCCGTTATTAGAAAGTTTAAACCAGATGTTATTGTAAACAGATTTAACCATAGAACACCAGGTTCAACACACGGACACCATACAACTTCGGCTATGTTGGGAATTGAAGCGTTTGATTTAGCAGCTGATAAAAATTACAAAACACATTTAAAAAACGATGTAATTTGGCAACCAAAAAGAATATTTTTTAATACTTCGTGGTGGTTTTATGGAAGTCAGGAAAATTTTGATAAAGCGGATAAAACAAATTTAATAGATTTAGAGATTGGAGCATATTATTTGCATAAAGGACTATCTAATAGTGAAATAGCTTCGTTAAGTCGTAGCCAGCACCAATCCCAAGGTTTTGGAAGTACTGGTTCCAGAGGAAATCAGACCGAATATTTAGAATTTATAAAAGGTGATTTTCCAAATAACAAAAATGTTTTTGATGGAATAGACACTTCTTGGAACAGAGTTGAAGGTGGAAAAGCAATAGCTAAAATTTTGACAAATGTTGAAAAACAATATGATTTTAAAAATCCATCAGCAAGTATTCCACAATTATTAGAAGCTTATAAATTAATTCAAAATTTAAAAGATGCTTATTGGAAAGCATTAAAATCTGAAGAAATAAAAAATATTATTGCTGCCAGTGCAGGTTTGTATTTAGAAGCAATTGCTAACAATGCTTCAACCACTCAAAATTCTAAAAACACCATTAAAATTGAAACTATTAATAGAAGCGATTATCCAGTTTCTTTAAAAAGTGTGGCAATCAATCCTTTAAATGTTGTTGAAACTAAAAACATAGAGTTAGCAAATAACGAATCGCAACAATTCTCTGTAGAAATTGAAATTCCTTCTGAAATTAAGAACACATTTCCGTATTGGCTTCATAAAAAAGGAACCTTGGGAATGTATGCAGTCCTTGATGAAAATCTGATTAGTTTGCCTGAAACTCCAAGAGAAGTTAAAGTTGATTTTATGTTAGATTTTAACGGAGTTACGATTCCGTTTACTAAGGAAGTTGTTTATAAATACAACGATCCGGTTAAAGGTGAAGTCTACCAACCTTTTGAAGTGTTGCCAGAAGTTTCAGCATCATTTCCAGAGAAAGTACA
>NZ_JBFLKT010000049.1:0-3240 GCF_040883305.1 Lutibacter sp. | reverse complement strand
TAATAATGAAAAATTTTATAATCCGATTTCTATTTTTTTGTTTTATGTCAAACAAAAAATAAATAAGTTTATGTGGAAAATTACATATAATATATTCTTATTATTGATTCTTATGAGCTTAAATTCTTGCAATAAAAGTATTTCAGAAAAAATTATTTTTGCAGATAATGTTGTAGTTGCACATCGTGGAGCCTGGAAAAGCAATAATCTTCCTCAAAATTCAATAGCTTCACTAAAACAAGCCATAACTTTAGGCTGTACAGGCTCTGAATTTGATGTAAGAATGACTTCAGACGATGTTTTAATCGTTACGCATGATCCTAAATATCAAGGTTTAGAGGTAGAAGAATCTACTTATGCAGAGTTGTCAAAATTTAAACTTTCAAACGGTGAAACCTTACCTACCTTAAAAGAATATATAAATGCAGCAATGCAGGATAATACAGCTACAGGTTTAGTGTGTGAACTAAAACCTTCAAAAGTAGAAGAGCGCAATATAATTATTGCAGAAAAGGTTTTAAATCTAGTAAAAGAACTTAAGGCTGAAAGCTATATTAAAGCATATATTAGTTTTAATTATTCAATTTTAAAAAGAATTATTGAAATTGATCCTACGGCTAAAACGCACTATTTAGATGGGTCCAAATCTCCAGAAGATTTAAAAAAAGACAAAATTTCGGGATTGGATTATGCAGTTTCTAAATTAAAAAATCGTCCAGATTGGATTGCTAGTGCCAAACAACACAATTTAATATTAAATGCTTGGACAGCAAATAAAATTGAAGATATAGACTGGCTTTTAGCAAATGAATTTGATTATATTACCACGGATGAGCCAGAACTTGTTTTCAAAAAAATTAATAACATTATGTTGTCAAAATCTTCAAAAGATTAGTTTATAAAAATACAGTGTTCTATTGAGTTCAATATATTTAAAATATAAGTTTATAGACAATTGATTTTAAGTTAAAAAAGCCCATTAAAGTTAATTAATGAGCATTTTTAATAATTATTTATTAAGAATTTAAAGTAATTTTAAAATGGTTCGTCCTTTTAATTTTCCCTCTAATATTAAATTTAACTTCTCACTTATTTGATTAAAAGTAATGGTTGTTGTATTCTCTTCTAAATTTCCAAATTTCCATTCTTTAGCTAGTTTATTCCATACTTGCTCTCTGTAATGCATTGGGTAATTTTGAGAATCGATACCAATTAAAGATATTCCTCTTAGAATAAATGGAAAAACTGTTAATTCAAGTTTTGGGGAAGCTACATTTCCACAACAAGTAACTACACCTAATGGTGCTACTGTTTTTATTATATTTTCTAAAATAACCCCTCCAACAGTATCAATTCCACCAGAAAATAGTGGTTTTAACAACGGTCTTTTTTGCATATCTTCAAAATCTTTTCGTGAAATTACCTCAACACCTAAGTCTTCAAAATACTGTTTTTCGTTTTCTTTTCCTGTTATTGCTGTAACTTTATATCCTAATTTGTTCAATATCAATACACTTAAAGAACCAACACCGCCTGTAGCACCGGATACAACAACATTTCCATTTTCAGGTTTTACAGTTTCCGTTAATTTTAAAACAGACATCCCAGCTGTTAAGCCCGCAGTTCCAAAAATCATAGCTTCTTTCATAGAAAGGTTTTTAGGTAATTTTACCACCCAGTTTTCAGGAACTTTTACATATTCTGCAAAACCGCCATTGGTGTTCATACCCAAATCATAACTAGTTACAATAACTTCATCATCAATTTTAAATTTTTCAGAAGTAGATGAAACAATTGTTCCAACAGCGTCAATACCTGGTGTATGCGGGTAATTTCGGGTAACTCCTTTGTTTCCAATTGCAGATAAGGCATCTTTATAATTTAACGAACTATAATGCACTTTTATAAGTAATTCTTTTTCTTCTAATGCTTCAAAAGGCATTTCTTTTATTGCTGAAACAAATTTTTCATTTTCTTCTTCAACTCTAAATGCTTTAAATGTTATTTTATGATTCATCATGTTTTCTATCTTTTAGTTACTTTTGTAACAAATTTCGATCAATAAATTGGAGTATGCAAGGGCTTACAAATTATGCACTTACGAACATTTTATGCTGTTTTGTATAGATAGGAAGTTTTAAAAGTAAAAAAATGAAAAAAAGTTACTGTCCAATAGATACTTTTATAAATGTGATTAAAGGAAAGCGAAAAAGCACCATTATTTTACATCTTTCTCAAGGAAATAAGAGATACAATGAATTGGTAAAACTTATTCCTGATATTAGTGAACGAATGATGAGTAAACAATTGAAAGAATTGGAAGCTGACAATTTAATTAATAGAGAAGTATTTCCTGAAGTTCCACCAAGAGTTGAATATAGTTTGACGGATTTAGGCAAAGAAATTCATCCTTATTTAAAGGGAATGTTTAAAGGTGGAATTATTTTTGAAAATAAGATTGATTCTGAAGAAAATTAAATTATTTCGAACTTTTTCCACCAACTACAATAACAAACTCTCCTTTTGGAGCTTTAGTTGTAAAGTGTTGAATTAATTCTGCAAGAGTACCTCTAATGGTTTCTTCGTATAATTTGGTGAGTTCACGAGAAACTGAAATTGATCTTTCTTCACCAAAATATTCAGCAAAATGGGTTAAGGTTTTTAATAATTTATGAGGAGATTCGTAAAAAATCATAGTTCTGGTTTCTTCGGCTAAAAAAGTTAAGCGTGTTTGTCTTCCCTTTTTAACAGGTAAAAATCCTTCAAAAACAAATTTATCGTTTGGCAAGCCGCTATTCACCAACGCAGGTACAAAAGCTGTTGCGCCAGGTAAACACTCTATTTCAACACCATTTTCTATACATGCTCTCGTTAATAAAAATCCAGGATCAGAAATTGCAGGAGTTCCTGCATCGGAAATTAATGCGATGGCTTCTCCACTTTGAATTCGTTTCACAATGTTGTCAACCGTTTTATGCTCGTTATGCATATGGTGGCTGTGCATGTGTGTAGAAATTTCAAAATGTTTTAATAGTTTTCCGCTAGTTCGCGTATCTTCAGCTAAAATTAAATCTACTTCTTTTAAAACTCTTATAGCTCTAAAAGTTATATCTTCTAAATTTCCAATAGGTGTTGGTACTAAATATAATTTTGATTCCAAAAGTTTCTTAATTAAGAATGATTATGCAAAGTTACTGCTATTTTAGATAATTAAACAACGTCATTGCGATAAGTGTAACG
>NZ_JBFLKT010000402.1:0-4519 GCF_040883305.1 Lutibacter sp. | reverse complement strand
TTACTTTTAAATAAGGTATCATTTATTGAACGAATAGATTGTTGTTTATTTTCTTCAATAACAGGATTTTCTTTTGTTGCTTTTTCAAAAAGATTGGTTGCAACATCAGCAGAAATGGCGTCTTTAAATTCTTCTTCTAAAGTAGCTTTAGGTAACACAATTTCTTCAATAATTTCTTTTACAGTTACTGGTGAATTTTCTTGTGTTATTGGAGTGTCTTCAATAGAAAATTCTAAATCCATCTCTTCGGTTGAGGTCACATCTTCTTCACGTTCTTTTACTACTTCAATTTCTTTTACTACTTCAATTATAGATTCAACAGTTTTAACGCTTGCAGGTTCTTCGGTAACAATAGCCGTTATTGTTTCCTGTGTTATTGCTGTTTTATTTTCTTTTTCAACTTCATTGTTAATTTCATCAACATTTTCTAAACTATTTAAATTTTCTTCAACAAATTTTAAAACCGTTAATTTTTCATAAATAGTATGCGCCTTTTTATGCAAAATTGTTACATCGTTATTTTTTAGTTCTAAAATACTATGTGCCAGACGCTTCAATTCAGCTTCTAATTTTTTGTGCATAAGTTGATTTATTTATTGATTATTGATGTGTTATTTTTAATAAATTTGTAAAAGTTCAGAAAAACAGTAATTTCTGCATTACAAATTAAACTATTTAATTCGAAAAATTATACTATTTGGTATTGCATTCGTTTTAATATAAAAAATACAATAACCTTTGAAACGTGAAATTACAAAATGTTTCTTGAAAATACAGTAAATCATACCGAACAATTTGGCTGGATAGAAGTTATTTGTGGTTCTATGTTTTCTGGTAAAACAGAAGAACTAATCCGCAGGTTAAAGCGCGCCCAGTTTGCAAAACAAAAAGTGGAAATTTTTAAACCTGCAATAGATACAAGATACGATGAAGAAAAAGTTGTTTCTCATGATGCTAATGAAATTCGTTCTACACCTGTTCCTTCATCTGGAAATATTCGACTTTTAGCTACAGATGTTGAAGTAGTAGGTATTGATGAAGCACAATTTTTTGATGATGAAATTGTTGCTGTTTGTAACGATTTAGCCAATAGAGGTGTTCGCGTAATTGTAGCTGGTTTAGATATGGACTTTAAAGGGAATCCGTTTGGACCAATGCCAGCGCTTATGGCAACTGCAGAATATGTTACTAAAGTTCATGCTGTTTGTACGCGTACTGGAAATTTAGCACATTATAGCCATAGAACTGCGGTAGGTGATGCTTTAGTGTTACTTGGTGAAACCCAAGAATATGAACCGTTGAGCAGAGCCGCTTATTATAAGGCAATCCAAGAGGAAAAAAAGAAAAAAGCCGAACAACTTAAAAATGGAAAATAACCACGTTTCTGTGCTGGAAATAGATTTAAATGCAGTTGATTTTAACCTACAATTTTTTAAATCTAAACTAAATACAACTACCAATATGCTTGTGGTTGTGAAGGCTTTTGGTTATGGTGCTACTGCTGTTGAAATAGCAAATCACATTAAAAATAAAGTCGCGTATTTTGCTGTTGCTTATTTAGATGAAGGAATTGCTTTACGCAATGCAGGTATTAAAACTCCAATTTTAGTATTGCATCCTCAAAAAGCAAATATTGAAAAATTAATCCGCTATAATTTAGAGCCAAATATTTATTCTATAAATTTATTAACTGCTTATATTGAAAAAGCAACAGCTTTAAATATTAAAAATCACCCAATTCATATAAAATTTAATACAGGTTTAAATAGGTTAGGTTTTGTTGAAAAAGATATTTCTGAAATCGCTAAAATTATAAATACCCAAACTGCTTTAAAAGTAGTTTCAATTTTTTCACATATTGCTGCGAGTGAAGATCTAAATGAACGCGCTTTTACCTTGCAACAAATAAATAGTTTTAAAACTATTGCATCAAAATTTACAGAAAAACTGCCAAATAAGCCGTTTAAACATATGTTAAATACTTCAGGTATTATTAATTATGCCGAAGAAGCGCAGTTTGATATGGTGCGACTTGGAATTGGATTGTTAGGTTTTGGGAATGAAGTAAAACATACCAAAAACTTAAAAAATGTATTGACTTTAAAATCGGTAATCTCTCAAATTCATTCTATTGAGAAAGGAGAAACAGTTGGTTATAACCGTGCTTTTAAGGCAAACTCAACCATAAAAACGGCAACTATCCCAATTGGTCATGCCGATGGAATTTCTAGACAACTTGGCAACGGTAAAGGGTTTGTTTACATCAATAATAAAAAAGCTCCCATTGTTGGAAACGTTTGTATGGATATGATAATGGTTAATGTAACCGAAATAGATTGTTTTGAAGGAGATGAAGTTTTAGTATATAAAAATCAAACTCATATTGAAGCATTAGCAGCTGCAATTAATACAATTCCTTATGAAATTTTAACTGCAATTTCACAAAGAATAAGACGTTTGTTAAAAAAATGTTAAAGAAATAATTTTTTTTATTACTTTAGCATTAACTAAATTTTAATAAAATGGGAATGATAAAAGAATTTAAAGATTTTGCAATGAAGGGAAACCTTGTTGATATTGCAGTAGGTTTTGTAATGGGTGCAGCGTTTAAAAGTGTTGTAACTTCATTTACTGGAGGCATTGTTTCTCCACTTATTGGTTTAATATTTAACTCTAACTTTAAAGACTTAAAATATATAGCAAAAGAAGGAGTTGCCAATGAAGCTGGTGAAATTGTTGGAGAAGTCGCAGTTTTATATGGTGATTTTTTAACAAATGTAATTGACTTTATAATTGTTGCTTTTGTAATGTTTATGGTTGTAAAAGCTGTAAATGCTACTAAGAAAAAAGAAGAACCTGCTCCAGAAGCGCCAAAAGGACCTTCTCAAGAAGACTTATTAGCAGAAATAAGAGACTTATTGTCTAAAAAATGATAATGAAATATTTACCAAACTTTCTTTAATTCAAAAAAGGGTTCGCAATTTGTGAGCCCTTTTTTTACGAAATCTTATTTTTTAGTTTCGTAAACTTCGGCAATTGTTGGAGAATTTTTGCAATTTTTTATAAGAATGAGAGCATCGTTAACAGCTACTTTTCCAGTTTGTAAAACCTTAAAATAAACACCACACATTGTAGAATTCCAAAATTGTTTTAAAATTTTTTGAGTGTTAAAAACCAGTCCTAATTTAAAACATGGTTCTCGGGGCTGCGTAACTTCAATAATTGCTTCACCTAATTTGTATTGATTTCCAATATGGATTTCTGTTTCTTCTAAATTTGAAATGGTTAAATTCTCTCCAAACATTCCAAATTTCCAATCTAGTTCTGGATAGATTTCTTTCCAGTATTTATAATGATTTTCAGAATATGCATATACTGCTTTATCAATTCCACCATGGTATCTTCTATCTATAACAGCATCATTTTCTACATCATTTTCACCTAAAAAGATTGGAGTTTCAACAGGACTTTTAAAGATACCTGTTTCTACAATTTTTCCTTTATAATTAATAGTTCTTTTTTCTCCTATATTTACAGAAACTACTTTCATGTGTCTATTTTATTATTTTTTTAATTGTCACATGTCGTTCGCGATTAGTGATTTTTTAGGCAATAAACTTTTTAGCATGCTCGTTTCATTTTTCTTCAAATTTTAATAAAGCATCCGCAATTTTCCGATCATTAGATAAACGTGGTACTTTATTTTGTCCGCCTAATTTTCCAACAGATTTCATATATTTATTAAAACCCCCTTTTTCAATCACAGTAATTTTTAATGGTTGTAAAATTTTACCAACTATTAAATCTAAATAATAACTATTTTGTTGCTGTAAGGAAGCATCAATTTTTTTTGCAAAAGCTTCAATATCTGCTGGTTTTTTATCAAATTCTATAAACCATTGGTGGTATGGTAGGCCTGTTTCTGGTGTAATTTGTGGTGCTACAGTAAATTCACTTACACTTATTCCAGTATCAATTGTATGTATATTTATGGAGTCTTCAATTTCCTTTCCAATTACATGTTCACCAAAGGCAGAAATAAAATGTTTTATTCTTCCAGAAACTACAATTCTTGGTGGATTGATAGATTTAAATTCAATAGTATCGCCAATATTATATCCCCAAAGGCCTGCATTTGTATTTAAAATAATTACATAATTTACACCTAATTTAACATCTGCTAATGAAATTCTTGTTGGGTTTTCATTAAAAAATTCTTCAGAAGGAATAAATTCATAAAAAATACCGTTATTTATTAAAAGCATCATTGCTTTTTCGATTTGAGAATCTTGGTAGGCGATAAAACCTTCAGAAGCAGGATACATTTCAATTGCATCCACTTTTCTACCAATTAATTCTTCAAATTTATTTCTGTACGGCTCGTAATTAACACCTCCGTAGGCAAATAAATTAAAGTTTGGAAAAACTTCGCCTACTTTTTTACCAGTACGTGCTACAATTCTTTCAAAATACATTTGTACCCACGGCGGAATTCCTCCAATAAGTGTCATATCCTCAT
>NZ_JBFLKT010000401.1:0-2518 GCF_040883305.1 Lutibacter sp. | reverse complement strand
TTTTTATGTGCATCCCAAACAAGTTCAAACAAGTCTAGATTATCGTTATTCCAATCAACAAGAACCATTGTAAAAGGTTCAATATTGATTAAATCTAAGGCGTTTATATAGGTTTCTAAATTGTCAGATTTTAAAATTTCTTTGGCTATTATTCCTCTGCTTTTTTTATAACTAGTTGCCCTTTTATGTTTTGTAAAAGCACCATTTAAAACACAAACTAACCTGTTTTTAGAGCTCGTTCCAATCCAAGTTCCACCTGCCAATTTATCCTTCGGAAAAACCATTTCAACACCGTCTTCCTCATATTTTTTAGGTGGAATTGTTTCTCTAAAAGGCGTTTCATCTCGGTTTGAAGTTAAGATAAAGCCATTGTTTTTTAAAGGCAGAAAAGTAACGGTACACATACTATCAAAATTTGAATAATCAGTATTAGTTTCAAAAATAAATAAGTCAATACTATTTTGTAACTTTGTGGGCAAATTTAAACTAAAAATTTATAAAATAATATTAATATGGCTTCAGGATTTTATCAAGTACCAAAAGCAGTAAACGAGCCAGTAAACTCGTATGCTCCAGGAACACCAGAAAGAGCAGCGTTGTTAGCAACGTACAAGAAGATGTACAATGAAAAAGTGGATATTCCATTTTACATTGGAGGAAAAGAATTTAGAACTGGAAACACAGTTGATATTCATCCACCACACGATCACAAACATTGTGTTGGACAATACCATACTGCAGACAAAGAACATATTGAGTTAGCAGTTAAAAAAGCTGCGGAAGCAAGAGTTAAATGGGCAGCAACAAGTTGGGAACACAGAGCAGCAATTTTCTTAAAAGCAGCGGATTTATTAGCTGGACCATTTAGATATAAGATGGCGGCTGCTACCATGATTGCGCAATCTAAAAATGTATATCAGGCTGAAATTGATGCCACCTGTGAATTGATAGATTTCTTGCGTTTTAACGTAGAGTTTATGACTGAAATTTATGCAAATCAACCAGTTTCTTCACCAGGAGTTTGGAACAGAATGGAATACCGTCCGTTAGAAGGATTTGTTTATGCAATTACTCCTTTTAACTTTACAGCTATAGCTGGAAACTTACCAGCAGCACCTGCTATGATGGGGAATGTAATTATATGGAAACCAGCACGTTCTCAAGTATATTCTGCTCAAGTTATTATGGAATTATTTAAAGCTGCAGGTTTGCCAGATGGTGTTATAAATATGGTTACAGGAAACTCTGGAACAATAACAGATGTATTATTAAACAGTCCAGATTTTTCAGGAGTGCATTTTACAGGTTCTACACCAGTATTTAATAGTTTCTGGGAAACCATAGGTAAAAACATGAATACCTATAAAACGTACCCAAGAATTGTTGGTGAAACAGGAGGGAAAGATTTTATTTGGGCGCATCCAAGTTCAAATGCTCAAGAAGTTGCAACTGCAATTTCTAGAGGTGCTTTTGAATACCAAGGACAAAAATGTTCAGCGGCATCAAGAGCTTATTTACCAAAAAGTTTATGGCCTGCAATTAAAGAAGCAGTTATAAAAGATGTAAAATCTTTTAAAATGGGTACTCCGGAAGATCCTACAAACTTTATAAATGCTGTAATTGATGACAGAGCTTTCAAAAAACTATCTAGTTATATAGACCAAGCAAAGGCAGATGCTGATGCCGAAATTATTGTTGGTGGTGGTTACGATGATGCAGTTGGTTATTTTATCGAACCAACTGTAATTGTTACAACAAATCCTCAGTACAAAACAATGTCTACTGAATTATTCGGTCCAATTATTACCATTTATATTTATGAAGATAACCAATGGGAAGAAATTTTAGATGTTGTTGATAAAACTAGCGAATTTGCGTTAACAGGTGCTATTTTTAGTGGAGATAGATATGTAATTGACATTGCAACTAATAAATTAGAAAACGCAGCGGGTAACTTTTATATTAACGACAAACCAACTGGAGCAGTTGTAGGTCAACAACCTTTTGGAGGCGCACGTGGTTCTGGAACTAACGATAAAGCAGGTTCTGTTTGGAACTTACTACGTTGGGTTAGTAACCGTACAATTAAGGAAACTTTTGTAACCCCAACAGATTATAGATATCCTTTTTTAGGAGAAAGTACACTAGAAACTGTTGAAAAAGAAGTTGAAAGTGCTATTGAAAAATTAAAAGAATTTGGTAAAGATTTATCTGAGAAATTCAAAAAATAGTTCAAAATATATTGAATAAAAAATGCGCCAATTGGCGCATTTTTTATTTGTAGTAAAAGGTTATTTTAAACCGCTTCAAAACTATCTGCTCCATCTATTAATCCAATCAATTCTTGTGGATTGTGAATAATGGTTGGCATATGTTGTGGACAGATATAAAACTCACTTTCTTGATAATAAAATTTTGTTACAGGTATTTCTGTAGATGCTTTTTTACAAACTAAACATGCTTTAACTTGACTCATAATCTAATAATTTTAATTTAAGACAAAAATATCTTTTATTTC
>NZ_JBFLKT010000048.1:0-4494 GCF_040883305.1 Lutibacter sp. | reverse complement strand
TTTTATCTAATAAATTTTTAAAATAAATGGGGTCCAAACATCATATATCTAATATTTTTAGAATATGTGAATTAGAAAGTAGTAATAATTATTAAAGTTAAGAAATCGGAACTTATTAAAACTAATAAATCCAAAAAAAATATGCGTACTAAATCCAGAGGCAATCCGAAAAATCTGTAAGCATATGAAATAGTAATCCAATAGCTATAACTCTTGTTTTAGCAGGTATTAATAATAAAAAATATACCGAAATGGCATAATAAGAATGTAGTGGATGGAAATTTATACTACATCTTCCAGCTTCAAAAATAGGAGTTGTTAAAAGGTGGTCCAAATCAACTAGCATTGTTAAAATAAAAATCAACCAAACCTTTTTCCAATTGCTTCTAAAAAATAGATAAGCAATAATTCCGGGCACTATAAAGTGCATTCCGTAGTGAACAATAAAGCGTAGAATTTCCAAGGATTACAAGATGAAATTTTGAGATTCTAAATAATTTAAAACATTTGGACCTTCCATAAAAAGTAGATCTAAAATACTAAGATTCGGAATAAAACCATGGTTTTGTTCAAATACTTGAATGTATCTATCTAAACTATACTGTGGTGCTCCTTTTGCAACAGCCAAATTTCTATAATCTTTTAAGGATGTTTCTTTTAAAAATTCGTTGGTTTTTGTAGTAGTAATTTCCAATTGTAAGGCATCCATAATAAGTTGATGACACAGCAAATTTAAATCTAATAAAAAAGTGTGTTTTTTATCAAATACAGGAAGCAAATCATCAATATAAAATTCAAAAAAAGGAGAGGAGTTGTAGGCTGTAATTAACGTTTTTAAATGCAGTTTGTTCCAATCGTCTTTATAATCAATTTTTACGTCTTTTGTTTTTTGTTTTATTCCTTTGTCACGTTGGATTGGTACATTTAGCAAGTGTTTACCATCTGCAGTATAAATATAACACCTGTTTCTATACGTTTGCTTTTGAAAA
Source organism: Lutibacter sp. (assembly GCF_040883305.1). Lineage (GTDB taxonomy): Bacteria > Bacteroidota > Bacteroidia > Flavobacteriales > Flavobacteriaceae > Lutibacter. The sequence goes on along the minus strand of NZ_JBFLKT010000048.1, from coordinate 3,505 downwards.
TTATCTTCAACTTCAAAACAAATAGTATCACTTTTGGAAATAGCAACATATTGAATTATTGGTGAAAAATAAGTTGGTTGCAGTAAAATCATAGACTTTTGTATCTGGTAATAGGTATCTGAAAGCTAGTATCAAGTATTTAGTAATCGGATTTTTACCCTTCTTCTCTTTTACGTTTTCTATAAGTACTGTAACCAAACCAAAGTACCAATGCTCCTATAAAGTAGTAAAGGTACGATACGGGTTTTCCTGATCCGTGTACTGTTGTAAAAACACGTTCCCATCTAATTTTTTCAGCAATTCCTTCTCCATTGGTATCCCAGCTGAACCAAATAAATACAGGTTTTCCAACAACATGATCAAAAGGTACATATCCCCAATAACGCGCATCTTCAGAATTATGACGGTTATCTCCCATCATCCAATAATAATCTTGTTTAAAGGTATATTCAGTTGTTAATTTACCGTTGATAAAGATTTCATCGCCATTTACTGTTAAATTATTGTTTTCATAGACTTCAATAATTCTTTTGTAAAAAGGTAAAGATTCTGAATTTAAAGCAACGGTTTTTCCAGCTTTAGGAATATAAATAGGACCATAATTATCGTCGGACCATGCATATTGCTCATTATGTGGAAAAACTCTTGAATTGTAAGTTCCACTTGGAGTTAACTGTTTAGTAACGCTTGTAATAAGTGGATTGTTTTTAAGTTTTTCCGCATTTTCATCTGTTAAGTTAAGATTGTAATACTCTCCAAAATTACGACCTTCGGTAACGCCATATCTTTTTAAAGTAGCACCACTAAGCTGTTGTCCTTTAGTAACAACTTTGTGCATATATTGTGTTTTTGCTCTATCTGGTAAAACGGTTTTGTCTCCGTTAATATATATATAACCATCTCTAATTTCTAAAGAATCTCCAGGGATACCAACGCAACGCTTAACATAATTTGATTTTTTATCAATAGGTTTTTTAATATGAATATTTGAAGTGTCAAAAAAACGCTGAACCGTATCTACAGGCCAGCTGAAAACAACAATCTCATTTCGTTTAATGTTTTGAAAACCAGGGATTCTAAAATAAGGTAATTGTGGTTTTTGCAAATAAGATTTTTTTCCGATAAAAGGTAAAGAATCGTGTACCATTGGAGCAGCAACTGTTGTCATCGGCGCTCTTGCACCATAATGAAATTTACTTACAAAAAGAAAATCACCAATTAACAATGATTTTTCTAACGAAGAAGTTGGTATTGTATAAGGTTGCATAATATACGTGTGAACCAAAGTTGCAGCAATAATGGCAAAAACAATAGAGCTTACCCATTCACCAAGTTCGGTTCTGGATTTTAAACTTCTGTCTTCAATATAGGCTACTTTTTCAATATAGTTTAAGTAATAACTATAAAAACCTAATGTAGCAACTGCAAGTATTGAATCTATGGTTTTGTATTTTCCAAAACTTCGAACGGTTTCAACCCAAATTACTGGGAACATTAATAAGTTTATTATGGGAATAAATAATAAAATAACCCACCAAGTAGGTCTTTTAATAATTTTCATTAAAACTATTGCATTGTAAATTGGAACAATTGCTTCCCAAGATTTTCTACCCGCTTTTTTATATAATTTCCAAGTTCCAAAAAAGTGAATAACTTGTATAATTAAAAAAAAGATAAACCATTCAATCATTGTCATAATAAATATTTTAATATTACTTTAAGCCTAACACATCTTTCATAGTAAAAACTCCTGTTTTACCGTGCAACCACTCTGCCGCAATTACTGCACCTAATGCAAAACCACTTCTATTATGTGCAGTGTGTTTAATTTCTATACTATCAACATCAGATTTATAAACAACTGTATGTGTTCCTGGAACATCATCTATACGTTTTGCAATTATAGGTATTTCAGAATTACTATTTGTTACATCTAAGTTCCAACTTTTTTTATTGGTGTGTTTTATAACACCTTCAGCCAAAGTAATTGCAGTTCCACTTGGAGCATCTAATTTTTTAGTATGATGAATTTCTTCCATAGAAATGTTATATTCTTCTAATTGATGCATCATTTTTGCGAGTTGCTCGTTCAATTCAAAGAAAATATTTACACCCAAACTGAAATTTGAAGCATAAATAAAACCACCGTTTTTTTGATTGCAAAGTTCAGCAACAGCTGGGAATTTTTCTAACCAACCAGTAGTTCCACTAATAACAGGAACATTGTTATTTAAACAGCAAGAAATGTTATTAAAAGCTACCGATGGAATACTAAAATCAATAGCAATATCCGCAATTTTGATATCGTATTTTTTGGTGTTTTCATCTACTTTTAACACTATTTTATGACCTCTTTGTATAGCAATTTCTTCAATTGTTTTACCCATTCGTCCATAACCCAATAAAGCTATTTTCATGTGTCTTTTTTATTTGTTTTAATGGTCACATGCTGTTCGCTAATAATCATTCCACTTTGGTGATAAACTTTTAGCATGCTAGTTTCATTGTTAAAATTTAAAATTTAATGAAGCTACAACTACAGATTTGTTGTTGGTAGCATCTTTAATAATTTGTGGAGAAAGTGTTAAGTTATTATCAACATTATGTTGCAATAAATGTGCGTTTGTACTTGCTTCTAGTACTTGCAAAACGTAAAGTGCAACAGTTACTAATAAAGACAAATCTTTATCTTTTTTATATGATTTTTGCGCTCTAACTAAAGCGTCGTCAGATAAAAATATATTTCCTCCAACGCCATCAAATTCGTTTGGTTTACCGTCTAATCTTAATTTGAACGCAGTACGTGCTCTGTTATAATTAGTATTATTTAAATCATAAAAATAAACCCCACTACCAAGTGCCGCATATACTAAAGGAATTTTCCAATATTTTTTATTATATGCTTGTCCTAAGCCCGGCAAAATTGCAGAATAAAATGCAGCTCTAGCTGGTGATAACATATCAAATTCATTAGGAGAAGTATAAGTGGTATCTTTTGCTTTTATTATCAAATCTTCTTGAGAATAAGAATTGATAGTGAAAAACAAACTAGCAACTAATAAAATATAAAACTTTTTATACAGCACTATTCTAATAATTTTTTTATACGGTTAAAATCTTCTTCGGAATGAAAAGGAATAAGAATTTTTCCTTTGTCTGCTCCAGATAATTTAACGTCAATTTTATGTCCAAAGTATTCGCTAAAAGTTTTTAATCCTTTAGAAACAAATTTTGGAGTTTCACTATTTTTAGTAACTGTTTTTTTAGATTTTTCAAAACCTTCTTTAAGCTGTTTTACAATTTGTTCGGTTTGTCTAACAGATAATTTTTGTGCTACTATTTTTTCATAAATACTTAATTGTTCTTCAGTATTTTCAATATTTATTAGTGCTCTACCGTGTCCCATAGATAAAAATCCATCTCGCATACCAGTTTGAATAATGGGATCTAATTTTAATAAACGTAAATAATTAGTTATTGTAGAACGTTTTTTTACAACGCGTTG
>NZ_JBFLKT010000400.1:0-10916 GCF_040883305.1 Lutibacter sp. | reverse complement strand
ATCGTTATTGAGAGGCACGAAGCAATCTGATACTTTCAAGCTAAAACTAAAGTTGTAAATAGTATTTATAAGATTGCCACAGTCGCATTTTCCATTTCATTTCAAATGCTTCTTCGCAATGACGTGTTTAAGCATCATAGTGGAATCTAAGAAAATATTTTTTTCAAACAGAGGTAATGATAGTATTCAGCACGATAATATTCTGCATTTCAACTTCGCTCAATGACCGGTTACTGAGCGGTGCCGAAGCACAGAATGACGACTTTTAAAACAGCCTCTTTTTTTAACAAAAATTCATTAATTTAGAAAACTAAATAATATCCAATAAAATTGATTTCAAGAGAAACCATAGACAGAGTTTTTGAAACCGCCAGAGTAGAGGAGGTTATTGGTGAATTTGTTCAGCTAAAAAAAGCAGGAAGTAATTTTAAAGGACTAAGTCCTTTTTCCGAAGAACGAACACCCTCATTTATGGTATCTCCTGTAAAGGGAATTTGGAAGGATTTTAGTACGGGAAAAGGTGGTAATGTTGTTTCTTTTTTAATGGAGCAAGAGCATTATTCATATCCAGAAGCCATTCGTTATTTAGCGAAAAAATACAATATTGAAATTGATGAAATTGAACAAACTGATGAGCAAAAACAACATGCCGATGAGCGTGAAAGTATGTTTTTGGTTTCAGAATATGCACGTGATTATTTTCATAAAAACTTATTAGAAGACCCGCAAGGAAAAGCAATTGGTTTAAGCTATTTTATAGAAAGAGGTTATACGGAAGAAACCATAAAAAAGTTTCAATTAGGATATTCTTTAAACGAGTGGGAAGCCTTTACTTCAGAAGCGATAAATAAAGGATATAATTTAAAATATTTAGAATCTACTGGACTTACAATTGTAAAACAAGATTCACAAAACCCGAACAACACCAAACAATTCGATCGATTTAAAGGGCGTGTTATGTTTCCAATTCATAGTATGAGTGGACGCGTACTTGGATTTGGAGGTAGAATTTTAACCAACGATAAAAAAGCTGCAAAGTATTTAAATTCTCCTGATAGCGATATTTACCATAAAAGTAATGTGTTATATGGAATTCATTACGCAAAACAAACCATTGCACGCGAAGATAATTGTTACTTGGTTGAAGGTTATACCGACACTATAACCTTGCATCAATGTGGTATTGAAAACGTGGTTTCTTCATCTGGAACGGCACTTACAGAAAATCAGATTCGTTTAATAAACCGTCTCACAAAAAATATTACTATTTTATTTGATGGTGATGCAGCCGGTATTAGAGCTTCTATTAGAGGTATTGATTTAATACTTGAGCAAGGAATGAATGTGCGTGTTTTAATGTTTCCAGATGGTGACGATCCAGATAGTTATGCAAAAAAGGTAAGCCAAGAGGAATTAAAACACTACTTAGAAAATAATTCGCAGGATTTTATAAACTTTAAGGTTTCTTTATTAATGGAAGAAGCTAAAAATGATCCTGTTAAAAAAGCGGGTTTAATTCGAGATATTGTAATTAGTATCTCAAAAATTCCAGATAGAATTCAGCGCGAAGTTTATATTCAGGAATGTTCCAGAATAATGGATATTTCTGAAAATGTACTTTTTAATGAATTGGCTCAGATTGATAATAAAGCACAAAGAGACGCTTCAAAAAGTTCGGCTAGAACACCTAGTAATTATAATAGTGGAAATCGTCCAGATCCTAACGAACCTCCAATGGATGTGTTGTATCCGGAAATGTTGCAATTACAAAAAACACCACTATCTGAAAAATTTAATGAACTGCAGAAATATGAACGCGAAATAATTAAAATTTTGTTGCTTTATGGTAATAATGAAGTTGATTTTGTAGATTTTGTTGAAGAAGGTGAAGTTGATGGTAGGGATTTTCACGCATTAAAAAAAGAACATTTTCAAAATTTAGTATCAAAAGAAATCTATTTAAATTTACAAGATGATGAAGTTGAGTTTACGGACGAAACATTTAAACAGATCTATTATGATGTTATTAATCAGCTAAATCAAAATAAAAATATATCTGTTGATGTGTTGGTAAATCACATAAACCCAAAAATATCAAGCTTAGTAACTAATATTTTAATGGACGATGAAAAGCATGTTTTAAGCAATTGGGAACGTAAAGATATTGCGGTAAAAAGTAAAGAAAGCGACCTTTCTAAAATGGTGCTTGATGCAATTTATAATTTAAGACGTGTACTTATAGAAGAAAAGATTAGCTCTTTAATATCAAATGTAACCGAGGATAGCGAGCGCGAGCAAATTTTAGAAACAGTAGTAAATTACATAGGTTTAAAACAACGTTTGTTTGAAAGGTTAAATAGGGTAGTTTAACTATATTCGATCTTCTAAAACAATTGCCCCAGAAAATTCCTCCTTAATAAGTAATAAAACTCGATCAGCTTCTAACTTCGTTTCAAAATTTCCAACTTGAGTTTTCCACTCTGGTTGTTTGTAGATAATACTGGTTTTATACTCAGGAAATGCACTCTGAAAATTACTTTTTATTTTATATGCCTGACTTTCCGAGCCATTATAAAGTTGAATTTTATAAACTACAGTATTTTTATTTTGTTGATTATAATTTCTTTTTTGGGAAATTAAATTCTCAATTTTATCAGCTTCATTTTGAGCAAACGCAACACTACTGGCTATTAAAAGAGCTAATATTAAACCAATATGTTTTTTTTTAGTTAGAAACTTCATTATTTTAATTTTTTTCAAATTTAGAGTATTCATTATTAATGTAAAAGGAAAAGGGCCTTATTTAGAATCAGTATAAATTAACTTTAACACAATTTTTAGATTTTTAGTTTTACTTTTAAATAGTACTTTTGTGAAATCATTTTTAAATAATGACTTTTATCATTAATTTATTAATGAAAATATTGTACCAAACAAGAAAGAAAAGATTTTTTTTAAGTATGAAAAGTGTGAAAAAACACAGTCCATTATCAAGATTAGTCAATAGTAGTCTTGCTTTCCTTTTATTATTTTCACTTAGTTTATCAGCACAGCAAGCCGATGTAGCGAATGGAGAGAAACTCTTCAAAGCAAATTGTGCCGCTTGCCATAAACTCGATAAAAAATTAGTTGGTCCTGCATTAAAGGGAGTAACTGATAAAAGAGAACAAGATTGGTTAATTGCCTGGATTAAAGATAGTCCAGGAATGATTAAGTCAGGAGATAAACTAGCAATTCAGGTTTTCGAAGAAAACAATAAATTGCCAATGACAGCAAATCCACATTTATCTGACCAAGATATTGTAGATATTTTAGAATATACAAAAGGTGAAGAAGCTGCACCAAAAGCTGCACCGGTTGCTCAAGAAGTTGACCCAGGTGTAGAACGAGGAAAACAAATTTTTAAAGTTAATTGTGCTGCCTGCCATAAAATGGAAGGCAAATTAATTGGCCCAGAATTGTTTAAAATCACAGATAAGCGTGAGCCTGAATGGTTAAAAGCTTGGATTTTGGATAACAATGCGCTAGTTGCTTCGGGAGATAAGTTAGCAAAAGAAGTGCAAGATAGTAATCCTGCAGCTATGACACCTTTCCCTCAATTAAGCGATCAGGATTTAGATGATTTATTAAAATATTTTGCTGTTGGAGATGTTAAAGAAGTTGCAGTTGCAACAACAGATGCTTCAAGTGAACAGATTTTTAATAAGCCTGGTTTTGGTGTTTTACCAACTTTAGGTGTTACAATATTGGTCTTTTTATTACTTTCATTAATTGTTGCTGCTACCACTAATAAAAAAGTGGAAGAAGGAGAAGAATCAACAGAAAGTATGTTGAAATCAATGATTTTCAATCCTTTCTTACGTTTTTTAACTGTAATTTTTCTTTTATTAGGAGGCGCATGGTTTTTCTTTGGATGGTTAATGCAAATTGATTTAAACGAAGGATATCAGCCAATTCAACCAATTGCATTTTCACATGCAATTCACGCTGGTGATAATAAAATTGATTGTCAATATTGTCACTCTTCAGCAAAGCACAGTAAAACTTCAGGAATTCCTACAGCAAATGTTTGTATGAATTGTCACGTTTCAATATCTGAATATACGGGACCATTATTTGGAGATTATTCAAAAGAAGATTTAGATAATGAAATTCAAAAAATCTACGATGCTGTTGGTTGGGATAAGGATAATATGAAATATATTGAAGGATACGAGCAAAAACCTATAGAATGGATTCGAATTCATAATTTAGCTGATTTTGCTTATTACAACCACGCACAACACGTAACTGTAGCAGGTGTCGATTGTCAGAAATGTCATGGTCCTGTAGAAGAAATGCACGAAATGCATCAGTTCTCTCCGTTAACAATGGGATGGTGTATAGACTGTCATAGAGATACAGAAGTTGACTTAACTGAAAATGGATATTACAAAAATATTCACGATCAATTAGCTAAAAAGTACGGTGTAGAAAAAGTGACAGCCGCTCAAATGGGAGGTTTAGAATGTGGAAAATGTCACTATTAATATTAATTACGAAGTAAATAACCAAATATAGAATGGCATCAAACAAAAAATACTGGAAAAGTGTTGAAGAGCTAGATACAAAAAGCTCTATTGTTGATACGTTAAAACAAAACGAGTTTGTTGAAGAAATTCCTACTGATGAATTTTTAGGGAATAAGGAGAATTTAGAAACTTCATCAACAACGCGTAGAGACTTTTTAAAATACGTTGGATTTACAACTGCAGCTGCATCTTTAGCTGCTTGTGAAGGTCCCGTTGTTAAATCAATTCCTTATGTAATTAAACCAGACGATATTATTCCTGGTGTTGCTGAATATTACGCAACTACAATGGCAAATGGTTTTGATTTTGCAAATATTTTAGTAAAAGTTAGAGAAGGACGTCCAATAAAAATTGAACCTAATAAAGACGCAAACGGAAGTACTAATGCACGTGTGCAAGCATCTGTTTTATCATTATATGACAGTCTTCGATTAAAAGGTCCAAAAGCAAATGGCTTAGAAATATCTTGGGCTGATGCTGATAGTCAAATTATTTCAAAATTAAATGAAGTAAAAGAAGCAGGGTTGCCAATTGCAGTTTTAACAGGAACTTGCGCAAGTCCTTCAACCAAAAAATTGATAAATAATTTAGGTGAAACTTTTGGTAACGTTAATCATGTAGTGTATGATGCTGTTTCAGAGTCTGCTGCATTAGATGCTTTTGAAGCACTATACGGAACTAGAGCATTACCAGATTATAATTTAGAAAAAGCAGCTGTTATTGTTTCTATTGGAGCAGATTTCTTAGGAGATTGGCAAGGTGGAGGTTTTGATGCTGGTTATTCAAAAAGTCGTGTTCCAGCTAATGGGAAAATGTCGCGACATATTCAGTTCGAGTCTAATATGACTTTAACTGGTGCAAATGCTGATAAACGTTTTATGGTAAAACCATCTGAACAAAATTTAGCACTTATAAAATTATACCAAGCGGTTGTTAAAGGAATTGCTTCAAGAGAAGCTACCCCTTTAAACGATGCTGTTCAAAAAGCTGCAGCTCAAATAAAAGCAGCAGGTAGTAAGGCTGTTGTTGTAACTGGAATTCAAGATAAAAATGCACAATTATTAGCGTTGGCAATTAACCAAGCTATTAATAGTGAAGTTATAGATGTTGTTACAACTAGAAATGTAAGAAAAGGAAATGATGCTGCTGTTGCTCAACTAATTGCAGATATGAATGCCGGAAAAATTGGAGCTGTAATTATAAATAATTCTAATCCAGTTTATTCTTTACCAAATTCAAATGAGTTTGTTGAAGGATTGAAAAAAGTAACATTATCTGTAGCATGTTCTATGCAAGATAATGAAACAGCAAACGCTGTTCAATATGCATTAGCAACACCACATTATTTAGAATCTTGGGGAGATGCTGTTATTAAAAAAGGTCAGTATAGCTTAATGCAACCAACTATTAAACCATTATTTAATACACGCCAGTTTCAAGATACTTTATTAACTTGGACAGGAAGTACTTCAACATATTACGATTTCTTAAAAGAATCTTGGAATACAGAAGTATTAGAAGGTAAATCTTGGAATCAAGCCTTACACGATGGAGTTTTTACGGTTGACATTCAAGAAGAAGAAGCTTTTATTAGTGAAGTTAATATTGATGCTGCTGGTTCTGAATTAGCAAAAGTTAAAGGAAGTGATTTTGAACTTTCACTTTATACAAAAACTGGTTTAGGTGATGGACAAATGGCAAACAATCCTTGGTTGCAAGAATTGCCAGATCCAATTACTAGAACATCTTGGGATAATTACTTAACAATGTCTAAAGCAGATGCTGAAGCGCTTGGAGTGATAAATCATAATGTTGCAAACGGTGCTTTAAACGGTAGCTTGGTGGAAATGTCTGTAAATGGTATTTCTGAAGTATTACCAGTTTTGATTCAACCAGGACAAGCGAAAGGCTCTTTAGGTTTGGCTTTAGGTTACGGACGTAAACAAGGTTTAAAATCAGAAATGCAAACTGGAAAGAATGCATACCAATTTTACAAAGAATTTAATAATCACCAACCTGATGTAACGTTAAAGTTAGTTGAGGGTGAACACGAATTTGCTTGTGTTCAGTTACACAATACTTTAATGGGTAGAGGTGATATTATTAAAGAAACTACCATTGATGATTATAACAATGTTGATTCTAAAGAATGGAATGTTGTACCTGTAGTATCTTTGGATCATAATGAGGTTGAGGCAACATCTGTAGATTTGTGGGAAGCTTTTGATAGATCTGTTGGTCATCATTTTAACTTATCAATAGATTTAAATGCGTGTACTGGATGTGGAGCTTGTGTTGTTGCTTGTCACGCTGAAAATAATGTGCCAGTTGTTGGTAAAGAAGAAATAAGAAAATCTAGAGATATGCACTGGTTGCGTATTGATAGATACTATTCTCACGAAGAAGATTTTGCAGGAGATAATGAATTAAAAGATAACGGAACTGGAGTTATTGGTTATAAAGATACTATGGCAGCTTTAGAAGATCCTTCAGAAAATCCTTCGGTAGCTTTTCAACCTGTAATGTGTCAACATTGTAACCACGCACCTTGTGAAACAGTTTGTCCTGTTGCGGCAACTTCTCATGGTCGTCAAGGTCAAAATCAAATGGCATATAACCGTTGTGTTGGTACAAGATATTGTGCAAATAACTGTCCTTATAAAGTACGTAGATTTAACTGGTTCAATTACCCAAATAATAGTGAATTTGACTACAATATGAACGATGATTTAGGTAAAATGGTGTTAAATCCAGATGTTACTGTTCGTTCACGTGGAGTTATGGAAAAATGTTCTATGTGTATTCAAATGACACAGGCAACAATTTTAAAAGCTAAGAAAGAAGGAAGGCCAGTAAACACTAACGAGTTTGAAACTGCTTGTTCTAATGCTTGTACTAATGGAGCTATGGTTTTTGGAGATGTAAATAAGCATGAAGATACAGTTGCAAGTTTAGCAAAAGATAAAAGAGCATATCATTTACTTGAGCACGTAGGTACAAAACCAAATGTGGTTTATCATGTAAAAGTTAGAAATACACAAGAAGCATAAGAATATTAATAAAAGATAATAATTAAATTAGAATATGTCGTCTCATTACGAAGCACCTATTAGAAGACCTTTAATTGTTGGGGATAAAAGCTATCACGATATCACTGTGGAAGTTGCAGCTCCTGTTGAAGGTAAAGCAAATAAATTATGGTGGACAGCTTTTACAATTGCACTATTAGCCTTTCTTTGGGGTATAGGGTCAATTATATACACCATTGGAACAGGAATTGGAGTTTGGGGATTAAATAAAACCGTAGGTTGGGCCTGGGATATTACCAACTTTGTATGGTGGGTAGGTATCGGTCACGCTGGTACTTTAATTTCTGCTGTATTGTTGTTGTTCCGTCAAAAATGGAGAATGGGTATTAACCGTTCTGCAGAAGCAATGACCATTTTCTCTGTTGTTCAAGCAGGTTTGTTCCCAGTAATCCATATGGGACGTGTTTGGAATGCACATTTTGTATTACCAATACCAAACCAATTTGGTACTCTTTGGACTAACTTTAACTCACCATTATTATGGGATGTTTTTGCAATATCAACTTATTTATCAGTTTCATTAGTTTTCTGGTGGACTGGTTTATTACCTGATTTTGCAATGTTACGTGATAGAGCTGTAAGACCTTTTCAAAAGAAAATTTACAGTTTATTAAGTTTTGGTTGGACAGGTAGAGCTAAAGACTGGCAACGTTTTGAAGAAGTATCTTTGGTATTAGCAGGTTTAGCTACACCTTTAGTACTTTCGGTACATACAATTGTATCTTTTGACTTTGCTACTTCAGTTATTCCTGGTTGGCATACAACAATATTCCCTCCTTACTTTGTTGCGGGAGCGGTATTCTCAGGATTTGCAATGGTAAATACCTTGCTTATTATAATGAGAAAAGTTTCAAATTTAGAAGCTTACATCACAAAACAACACATTGAATTAATGAACATTGTAATTATGATTACAGGTTCAATAGTGGGTTGTGCATATATTACTGAGTTATTTATAGCTTGGTATTCTGGTGTGGAATATGAACAATACGCCTTTTTAAATAGAGCAACCGGACCTTACTGGTGGGCCTATTTATTAATGATGAGTTGTAACGTGTTTTCTCCACAATTTATGTGGTCGAAAAGATTAAGACAAAGTATTACATTCTCATTTATTATCTCAATAGTGGTAAATATTGGAATGTGGTTTGAACGTTTTGTAATTATTGTAACTTCATTACATAGAGATTACTTACCATCATCTTGGACAATGTTCTCACCAACATTTGTTGATATAGGAATTTACGTTGGAACTATAGGGTTCTTCTTTGTTCTATTCTTATTATATGCAAGAACCTTCCCTGTAATTGCGCAAGCAGAGGTGAAATCCATTTTAAAATCTTCTGGAGAAGCTTATAAATTATTTAGAGATGCTGGAGGTAAAAATCCTGCACCTGCTAAGAAAATAACTAAAACTGTAAAAACTACTCCTAAAGTGGTTGTTGAAGATGCTTCAGAACAAAAAAATACTTTATTAGGAACTCTTGGTGTATTTGATGCAGCAACCCAAACAGCTGATGATTTAAAACTTATTAGTGGTGTTGGACCTAAGTTAGAAAAAACATTAAATACTATTGGTATTTATAGTTTTAATCAAGTTAGTAAAATGACTGAAAAAGAATATGATTTGTTAGACTCACTTTTAGATTCATTTAAAGGAAGAGCAAAACGAGATGATTGGGCAGGACAAGCTAAAAAATTAAAAAATAACGGGTAATTATGAGCTCAAAAGTAATACAAGCAATGTATAATGATGATGATATCCTAATGGATGCCGTTAAAGAAGTGCGTGCAGCAAATCATCATATTGAAGAAGTTTATACACCATTTCCAGTTCATGGGTTAGATAAAGCTATGGGGCTTAAAGGAACACGAATTGCAATTACTGCATTCTTGTACGGCTGTGTTGGTTTTTCATTCTCTATTTGGATGATGAATTATATGATGATAGAACAATGGCCGCAAGATATAGGTGGTAAACCAAGTTTTACATTTTTTCAAAATATGCCAGCTTTTGTTCCAATAATGTTTGAAATGAGTGTGTTTTTTGCAGCACATTTAATGGTAATTACTTTTTATATGAGAAGTAGATTATGGCCATTTAAAGAAGCAGAAAATCCAGACCCTAGAACAACAGACGATATGTTTGTAATGGAAGTAGCTGTAGATGAAAATGAGCAAGAGTTAGTTTCATTTTTAGAAAATACAGGAACTGTTGAAATTAAAGTAACTGAAAAGTAGAAATTAAAATGAAGAACATTTTAAAAATAACAATAGTAGTGGCTTTCTTATTTAGCTTATCATCTTGTTGGGGTGATAAATCTAAGCCAAACTACCAGTATATGCCAGATATGTATAAGTCAGTTGGTTATGAAACCTATACTGAAAATCCTAATTTTTCAAATGGCATGACATCGCAACTTCCAGTTGAAGGAACTATTGCAAGAGGAGATGTGCCGTATGAATATGAAAATACAAACGAAGGGTACGATGCTGCGAAATTAGACCTTAAAAACCCTTTAGAACTTACTGAAGCTAATTTAGATAATGGAAAAAAAATGTTCGATATCTATTGTATATCTTGCCACGGTAAGGCAGGGGCAGGAGATGGGGTTTTGGTGCAAAGAGAAAAAATATTAGGAATACCTAACTATAAGGATAGAGATATTACTGAAGGGAGTATTTACCATGTAATTATGCACGGAAGAAATACAATGGGCTCTCATTCTTCTCAATTAACAACTAAGGAACGTTGGCAAGTAACTATGTACGTGCAACAACTTAGAACTGAATTATTAAAATAACACTTTTACTAAGATAGAATTTAAAGATATGTATACCTTTTCAAGTAAATTAAAAACATTTTCTTATGCCTTAATAATAGTAGGTATTTTAGGTGTTGCTTATGGTTTTTTTAATACGCCAAGCTCAGTTGAAGATGTTAAAATAATGCTTCAAGAAAGTCATGATACTCATGGTGAAGTTGCAGCGGATCAAAATGAAATGCACGCTAATGATAATGATTTAAACGATACTGCACATTCAGATGATGTTCATGCAGAACATGCTTATCATTATTTAAAGAATAAACCTTGGTCAGCATTGTATGTTGCATTGTTTTTCTTTTTTATAATTTCATTAGGAACATTGGCCTTTTACGCAATACAACACGCTTCTCAAGCAGGTTGGCCAGTTGTACTTTTTAGAGTAATGGAAGCAATAACGGCTTATTTACCGATAGGTGGAATTTTGTTAT
>NZ_JBFLKT010000399.1:0-3109 GCF_040883305.1 Lutibacter sp. | reverse complement strand
TTACAAAATAGCCAACGAGATACCCAAATACAATTTGCATATAGCTAAATTGAGAACTTTGTACCCAGCCAGGAACCGAAATAAAAGTAACTCCAGAAAGGGAAGCGCCAACCATTCCAAAAGCCACAACATACCAAGGCGATTTTTTATTGGCTTTAAAAAATGTTTCGTTAGTGTCGTTTTTTCCTGTAAAATATGCTATTACCAGCAGTACACAAAAGTAGATAGCAATTAATAAAAGTATGTAAAACGGTTGCATTTATTATTTTTAAATGTTTAGATGTAACAAAGAAACTAAAATTATTGAGAATATCGTTTGAAATTGTACATTTGCGAAATGAATTTTTCGTCTAAACTTTTGGAAAATGCTGTTAATGAAGTCTCTCAGTTGCCAGGAATTGGTAAACGAACGGCATTGCGCTTAGTATTGCATTTATTAAAGCAACCAACATCACAATCGCATCAATTAGCAACCGCATTAAATAAATTAGTTGATGATATAAAACTATGTAAAAAATGTCATAATATTTCTGATGTAGAAGTTTGTGAAATTTGTGCCAATCCAAGAAGAAATGCCGAAATTATTTGCGTTGTTGAAGATGTACGAGATGTTATGGCCATTGAAAATACTTCGCAGTTTAAAGGATTGTACCATGTATTAGGTGGAAAAATCTCCCCAATTGAAGGTATTGGCCCACAAAATTTAACTATTGATAGTTTAATTGATAAAGTTAAAAATGGTGATGTAAAAGAAGTGATTTTTGCATTAAGTTCTACTATTGAAGGTGATACCACAAATTTTTATATTTTTAAACAATTAGAAAAATTTACTGTTAAAACATCAACAATTGCTCGTGGAATTGCTGTTGGAGACGAATTGGAATACGCCGATGAAATTACTTTAGGAAGAAGTATTGTTAATAGAATTCCATTTGAAAATTCACTTTAAAATTTATGGATGTTTCTGTTGTAATTGTTAACTATAATGTACGGTATTTTTTGGAGCAATGTATTTTAAGTGTACAGGCAGCTTCAAAAAATATTTCTTCAGAAATTATTGTGGTTGATAACAATTCTACAGATGAAAGTTGTAAGATTTTGTCTGAAAAATATCCAGAAGTTGTTTTTATTCAAAATAAAGAAAACGTAGGTTTTTCCATAGCAAATAATCAAGGTGTTAAAATTGCTACTGGTAACTATGTTTTAATATTAAATCCAGACACAATTATTGCTGAAGATACGCTCGATAAAATAGTTAAATATGCAAAAACCAAACAAAATTTAGGTGTTTTAGGTGTTAAATTAATTGATGGTTCTGGTGAATTTGCTCCTGAAAGTAAAAGAGGAATTCCTACTCCAAATGCCTCTTTTAATAAACTTTTTGGTATTTCAAGTAAACGGACGGGTAAGTATTACGCCACTCATTTAGATGAAAATGAATCTGGGATTATTAAAGTTGCTTCTGGCGCTTTTATGTTTATAAAACGAACTGTTTTTAATGAAGTTAAAGGGTTTAATGAAGATTACTTTATGTACGGTGAAGATATAGATTTAAGTATGAAATTGATGAATAAAGGCTATCAGAATTATTATTATGCCGATACTCAAATAATTCATTTTAAAGGAGAAAGTACTCCAAAGGATATAAAATACTTAAATTATTTTCACGAAGCAATGCGTATTTTTTATAAAAAACATTTTAAACTTAATAGAGTTTATGATTTTTTTATGAGAATTGGAATAGAGTTTTGGTATTTATTAAAATATTTTAAATTTAGAAAAGATAAAATTAAGAGTAAACCTGTATTTAATTTATTGTATTTAGGAAATGATGAGTTGATTGTTGATTACTTAAATAAAAAATACCTTTTAATAAAAGAGCCTTTAATAGATGATTATTCAAAAATTAGATCACTGTTAAAAAATAATAAAATAGACACTATTGTTTTTGATAACTCCACACTCTCAAATAAAAAAATAATAGCACATTTTGAAGCTTTAAAAAACGAAAAAGCAGCTTTTAAAATTCATCCAAAAACCACGAATTTTTTAATTGGAAGCACAAGTCCAAATATTCGTGGTCAAGTAGAAATTATTGAGTAATATTGATTTATTTGATTATAGTTTTTATTTACAAATTCTAATTCGCGCATCAACCGCAAAAATTTCTTCTGAATTTCCTAAAAGCGGATTTAAATCTAATTCTGAAATTTCAGGGGCAATGGTAACTAAATTTGATATTTTTTCAATTATTTCGGCAAATTTAGTTTCATTTATTCCTTTCTGATTTCTAACTCCCTGAATTATTTTATACGATTTTAAATTATGAATCATTTCAACAGCTTCATTATTTGAAATGGGTGCTAGGCCAGCCTGAATATCTTTTAAAACTTCAATATAAATTCCGCCTAAACCACATAAAACTAAATGTCCAAAATTAGTTTCTTTTTTAGCACCAATAAATAGTTCAATCCCTTTTTTCATTGGTTGAATTAAAACAGATGTTGCACCGTCAATTTTCATAATAGTATCAAAAGAGGCTATCAGTTTTTCTTCAGAAGTAATATTTAAAATAATACCGCCAACATCGCTCTTATGAATTGGGCCTACAACTTTCATAACCACTGGAAATCCAAATTCTTTAACGGTGTTTAAACAATCTTTTTTTGAACTGCAAACAGCCTCATTTACAATTGGAACTTCAGCAGCTAACAACAATTCCTTTACTTGTTGAGGTTGTAAATAACCATTTTTAGCAATATCAATTATTGCTCTTATCTTTTCTGAATTAGTTGGTGTTGTTTTTTCTTTAATAGTTTTAGGTTTTGTGGTATTTAGAACTTTTCCCAAGGCATTTCCAAACAACACTTCGTCAGTAAAATTGATATTTCCTTTTGAAACAAAATAATCAATCTCTTTTTTAACGTTAACTACAGAAGGTAAAATAGGGAAAATCGGCTTTTTACAGTCTCGCATTTTTTTATGAAGTACGTCATAAACATTATATACTTCAAACAAGCCAGGGCTTCCAAAAATAACTACCATGGCGTCAATTTCATCAAATTTATGTTCGCAATAATTTATAATAGTTGCTAATTGTTCGGCAGTT
>NZ_JBFLKT010000398.1:0-38813 GCF_040883305.1 Lutibacter sp. | reverse complement strand
TAACTTAAGCCTATTTAACTATTTCTTAGAGTAAAAATATATAGAGATATTATTTTAATTATTTAATTTTTAATTTTTCAATAATTAGTTATACATTTGCAATCTTAAAATTTAAAAAGAGAACAACTTGGAAGGAGGTGCTAATACATGTTAATCATACCAGTTAAAGACGGAGAAAATATCGATAGAGCGTTAAAACGTTATAAAAGAAAATTTGATCGTACAAAAACAATGAAAAATTTACGTAATCGTAAACAATTCAATAAGCCATCAGTTGTAAAACGTGCGCAAAACATAAAAGCTCAATATGTTCAGAAATTAAGAACAACCGAAGAGCAAGGTTAATTATTAGCCAAAAAATTTAAACCGTTAGTAAAAACAATTTACAATTTGTATGTTTGTTTTCTAACGGTTTTTTTTATGCCTATAAAATCCTTTTTAGATTATTTACAAATTGAAAAAAAGTATAGTAAACATACTATAATTGCGTATAAAAAAGATTTAAATGATTTTTTTGCATTTTACAAGACTAATTATGGCGATGTTCTTATTTTAGAAATAAATTATTCCCAAATAAGAAGTTGGATAGTTTGGTTAGTAAATTCAAATATAAATAATAGAAGTATAAATAGAAAAATATCATCATTAAAATCATTTTTTAAATTTCTTCAAAAAACAAAACAAGTTGCAATTAACCCATTGGCAAAGCATCAAGCTTTAAAAACTTCAAAACAGGTACAAGTTCCTTTTTCAGAAAAGGAGATTAAAGATGTACTTAGTTTAAAAGATAATGTAGAAGATTTTGAATCTGTAAGAAATAAATTAATTGTAGAGTTGTTTTATTCCACTGGGATAAGGAGAAGTGAATTAATACATATTAAGATTGATACATTTGATTTTAATAATGAAACTGTTAAAGTGCTTGGAAAAAGAAATAAAGAGCGTTATATTCCGTTAATAAAAACAGTGCAAGTTTCATTAAAAAACTACCTTAAATTTAGAAATGAAATTAAAACTGAACAACCTTATTTATTTATTACAAAAAAAGGTAAAATAATATATGATACACTTGTGTATCGAATTATAAATAATTATTTTAGTACTGTGTCATCAAAAGTTAAAAAGAGCCCACATGTTATTAGACACTCTTTTGCAACTCACTTGTTAAATGAAGGCGCAGATTTAAACGCTGTTAAAGAATTGCTTGGGCATTCAAGTTTAGCGTCAACACAAGTTTATACCCAAAGTAGTTTGGGAAAATTAAAGAAAGTGTATAACCAAGCTCACCCAAGGAGCCAAAAAAAATAATTTTATGAAAGTAAACGTACAGTCTGTTAATTTCAATGCCGATAAAAGTCTTATTGAATTTATTGAAAAAAAAGTAAATGGTTTAGAAAAATACTATGATAAAATAGTTGATTCGGAAGTTTTTTTAAAGGTGCATCAAACTAGTGAAAAGGAAAATAAAAATGTCGATGTAAAATTAAACATTCCAGGGAATGATCTTATGGTAAAAAAACAATGTAAAACTTTTGAAGAAGGAGTGATGTTAGCAGTAGATTCATTAAAAAGAAAGCTAACGCAAAAGAAAGCAAAAGTAAGAGCAAAATAATTTACAAAAAATAGTTTAAAAAGTTTTGTTTAAAATTAAAACTTTAATACATTTGCAGTCCGTTAGAAATAACGGGCTTCTTTTATGGAGTAAAAAGCCGATGTAGCTCAGCTGGCTAGAGCAGCTGATTTGTAATCAGCAGGTCGTGGGTTCGAGTCCCTCCATCGGCTCAAAATAAAAGAAAAAGTTCAGTAGTTGTTTTTTTGATGTAACTTTTAAGAGTGAAAACAAAAAGTATATGCTGAATACTGTCAAAATTATTTGACAGAGATCTTTGAAAATAATGGTGAGATACTCAAGTGGCCAACGAGGGCAGACTGTAAATCTGCTGCGCAAGCTTCGAAGGTTCGAATCCTTCTCTCACCACATTAATATTGGAAATAAGAATACATTACCCAATGATGATTTGAAAAAAAATTATTGCGAGAGTAGCTCAGTTGGTAGAGCTTCAGCCTTCCAAGCTGACTGTCGCCGGTTCGAGCCCGGTCTCTCGCTCTATTTTTTTTGGCCGGTGTAGCTCAGGGGTAGAGCGTTTCCTTGGTAAGGAAGAGGTCACGGGTTCAATTCCCGTCATTGGCTCAATAATAGAATTGAATTTAACACTATATATAACTAAGATTTAAAAATTAATAATTATGGCTAAAGAAACTTTCGATCGTTCAAAACCACATTTAAACATTGGGACTATTGGACACGTTGATCACGGTAAAACAACCTTAACAGCTGCTATTACTGTTGTATTAGCAGAGAAAGGGCTTTCTGAAGTAAAAGATTTCGATCAAATCGATAACGCACCTGAGGAAAAAGAGAGAGGTATTACAATTAATACTGCTCACGTAGAATACCAAACTGCTAATCGTCACTACGCTCACGTTGACTGTCCAGGTCACGCGGATTACGTAAAGAACATGGTAACTGGTGCTGCGCAAATGGATGGAGCAATTATTGTTGTTGCTGCAACTGACGGACCAATGCCTCAAACTAGAGAGCATATCTTATTAGGACGTCAAGTAGGGATTCCTAGATTAGTTGTATTCATGAATAAAGTGGATATGGTTGATGATGAAGAATTATTAGAGTTAGTAGAAATGGAAATTAGAGATTTATTATCATTCTACGATTATGATGGTGATAATACTCCTGTTATTCAAGGTTCTGCTTTAGGTGGATTGAATAAAGATCCAAAATGGATGGATAAGATAATGGATTTAATGGATGCTGTTGATACTTGGATTGAGTTACCGAAGCGTGATGTTGAGAAAGATTTCTTAATGCCAATTGAAGATGTATTCTCAATTACTGGTCGTGGTACTGTTGCTACTGGTCGTATTGAAACAGGTGTCGCTAATACTGGTGATGCAGTCGATATTATTGGTATGGGAGCTGAAAAATTAACTTCTACAGTTACTGGAGTTGAAATGTTCCGTAAAATATTAGATAGAGGTGAAGCTGGTGATAACGTAGGTATCTTATTAAGAGGTATTGCAAAAGAAGATATCCGTAGAGGTATGGTAATTTGTAAGCCTAAATCA
The DNA here is from genome assembly GCF_040883305.1 of Lutibacter sp. Taxonomy (GTDB): domain Bacteria; phylum Bacteroidota; class Bacteroidia; order Flavobacteriales; family Flavobacteriaceae; genus Lutibacter. The sequence goes on along the minus strand of NZ_JBFLKT010000398.1, from coordinate 35,669 downwards.
GTTACTCCACACGCTAAATTTAAAGCTGAGGTTTATATCCTTAAAAAAGAAGAAGGTGGACGTCACACTCCATTCCACAACAACTACCGTCCACAGTTTTACGTACGTACAACTGATGTAACAGGAACTATTATGTTACCTGATGGAGTTGAAATGGTAATGCCAGGTGATAACTTAACAATAAATGTTGAACTACATCAGCCAATTGCTTTAAACGTAGGTTTACGTTTTGCGATCCGTGAAGGTGGTAGAACAGTAGGAGCTGGTCAGGTAACAGAAATGTTAGACTAATCAAAACCCAAAGAATAAATAAGGTGCTTCTGTTAAAGAAGCACCTTTCTTTACGGGCGTAGCTCAGTTGGTAGAGCACTGGTCTCCAAAACCAGGTGTCGGGAGTTCGAGTCTCTCCGCCCGTGCAAAAATTAAAAAAATGAATTTAGTTAATTATATCAAAGACTCATTTGAAGAGTTACGCAATAAAGTATCTTGGATTTCTTGGGAAGAAGCCCAAAAGTCAACAGTTGTTGTTGCTATATTTACTATAATATTTGCACTGGCAGTGTTTGCAGTAGATAAATTCTTTCAAACTGGTTTAACTGAGTATTTTAAATTATTTTAATTAAGGTATGACTGATTCTGTAAAAAAATGGTATGTTGTAAGAGCTATAGGTGGCCAAGAGAATAAGGTAAAATCTTATATCGAAAATGAAATTGCGCGCCTTGGAATGACGGATTATGTTGATAGAGTTCTAGTGCCTACAGAAAAAGTAATTCAAGTACGTAATGGAAAAAAAATAAATAAAGAACGTGTTTATTTTCCAGGTTATGTTATGATTGAAGCAAACTTAAGTGGAGAATTACCACATATTATTAAATCTATAACAGGTGTAATAGGTTTTTTAGGTGAAGTTAAAGGAGGAGATCCTGTACCAATGCGAAAATCAGAGATAAACCGTATGTTAGGTAAAGTAGATGAATTATCTGTTCAAAACGATAATGTTGCGATACCTTATGTTGTGGGTGAAACTGTAAAAGTAATTGACGGTCCATTTAATGGATTTGATGGTACAATAGAAAAGATTAATGAAGAAAAGCGTAAACTAGAAGTAATGGTTAAAATTTTCGGTAGAAAAACACCATTAGAACTAAGTTATATGCAAGTAGATAAAATTTCATAATAGTTACATATAATTTTTGATATTGCGTTTGCTTCCAATTAATGTAGTATCTAATTTAAGATTTAAAAATGGCAAAAGAAGTTAGTAAAGTAGTAAAATTACAAGTTCGTGGAGGTGCGGCAAACCCATCACCACCAGTTGGACCTGCTTTAGGTGCTGCCGGAGTTAATATTATGGAGTTCTGTAAGCAGTTTAATGCGAGAACTCAAGATAAACAAGGAAAAGTTTTACCAGTAGCTATTACAGTATACAAGGATAAATCTTTTGATTTTGTTATTAAAACTCCACCCGCAGCAGTGCAAATTTTAGAAGCAGCTAAAGTAAAAAAAGGTTCAGCTGAACCAAATAGAATTAAAGTGGCTACAGTTACTTGGGACCAATTGAAAACAATTGCTGAAGATAAAATGGTAGATTTAAATGCATTTACTGTTGAGTCTGCAATGTTAATGATGGCAGGAACAGCACGTTCAATGGGGATTAGAGTAAAGGGAGAAGCTCCTATAAAACAATAAAACAGTTATTTAAAAATGGCAAAATTAACTAAAAAGCAAAAAGAAGCTGAAGCTAAAGTTGATAGAAATCAAACTTATAGTTTAAACGATGCTTCTGCTTTAGTAAAAGAAATTACTAATGTAAATTTTGATGCATCTATTGATTTAGCTGTTAGATTAGGAGTAGATCCTCGTAAAGCAAATCAAATGGTTAGAGGGGTAGTAACATTGCCTCACGGAACTGGTAAAGATGTAAAAGTATTAGCATTGGTAACTCCAGATAAAGAAGCAGATGCTACAGCAGCAGGAGCAGATTATGTTGGATTAGATGAATACCTTCAGAAAATTAAAGAAGGTTGGACAGATGTTGATGTTATTATTACAATGCCTAGCGTTATGGGTAAATTAGGTCCATTAGGTCGTATTTTAGGACCTAGAGGTTTAATGCCTAATCCAAAAACAGGTACTGTAACAATGGATGTTGCAAAAGCTGTAACAGAAGTTAAAGCTGGTAAAATAGACTTTAAAGTTGATAAAACAGGTATTGTTCATGCCGCAGTTGGTAAAGCTTCATTCTCAGCAGAGAAGATTGCAGAAAATGCTGGTGAATTAATTCAAACTTTAATTAAATTAAAGCCTACGGCTTCTAAAGGAACTTATGTAAAAAGCATTTATATGTCTAGTACAATGAGTCCTGGAATTAGTATTGACACTAAATCTGTTAATAGTTAAAACTTAGAAATTATGACGAGAGAAGAAAAATCACAAGTAATAGAAGCTTTAACAACTAAGTTAACAGAACAAAATATCATCTATTTAGCAGATATTTCGGGTTTAAATGCTACAGATACCTCAAACTTACGTAGAGCGTGTTTTAAGGCAAATATTAAACTTGCAGTTGTTAAAAATACATTGTTAGCAAAAGCAATGAATAAATCTGATAAAGATTTTGGAGAATTACCTACAGTATTAAAAGGAAATACTTCAATTTTATTATCTGATACTGGTAATGCACCAGCAAAATTAATAAAAGAATTTCGTAAGAAATCTAATAAACCTTTATTAAAAGGAGCTTATGTTGAAGAAGCTATTTATGTTGGTGATGACCAATTAGATACTTTAGTTAACATTAAATCTAAAGAGGAAGTTATTGGAGATATCATTACGATTTTACAATCACCAGCTAAAAATGTTATTTCAGCATTGCAGTCAGGTGGTAACAAATTATCTGGTATTTTAAAAACATTATCAGAAAAAGAATAAGCGCACTAATAAACTAAATAATAAAAATTAAACAAAGAGAAATGGCAGATTTAAAAGATTTCGCAGAACAACTTGTTAACTTAACAGTAAAAGAAGTAAACGAGTTAGCTAATATTTTAAAAGACGAATATGGTATTGAGCCAGCTGCAGCAGCAGTTGCAGTAGCAGGTCCAGCAGCAGGTGGAGATGCAGAAGAAGAAGCTCAAACTGAATTTGATGTAATTTTAAAAGCAGCAGGTGGTTCTAAATTAGCAGTTGTAAAATTAGTTAAAGAATTAACTGGTTTAGGATTGAAAGAAGCTAAAGGTGTAGTAGATAGTGCACCAGCACCAGTAAAAGAAGGTGTATCTAAAGATGAAGCGGAAGCTTTAAAAGCATCATTAGAAGAAGCTGGAGCAGAGGTTGAGCTTAAATAAGCTTTCAACAGCTAAAACAATTTAAGGTTTAGGTCTGGGGTCATCCTAAGACCTAAACCATTTTGCGTATATATTCGTTCTTATATTTTAATAGTTTTTTAACTTAAAGTTTTTGTCCATTGGCATCAAAAAATTTCACCGAAAGAATAAACTTTGCATCAGCTAAATTGGTAACTGAATATCCAGATTTTTTAGATATTCAGGTAAAATCGTTTCAAGATTTTTTCCAATTAAAAACTAAGGCTGACGAACGAAGTACCGAAGGATTATATAAAACCTTCCTTGATAACTTCCCAATTACAGATACTCGAAACCAATTTGTGTTAGAGTTTATAGATTACTTTGTAGATCCTCCTCGATATTCCATTCAAGAATGTATTGAAAGAGGTCTTACTTATTGTGTGCCGTTAAAAGCACGTTTAAAGTTGTACTGTACCGACCCTGAACACGAAGATTTTGAAACTATTGTTCAAGATGTATATTTAGGTACAATTCCTTATATGACAAATAGTGGTACTTTTGTTATTAATGGAGCTGAAAGAGTTGTAGTTTCTCAATTACACCGTTCTCCAGGAGTATTCTTTGGACAATCATTCCACGCAAACGGAACAAAATTATATTCTGCAAGAGTAATTCCTTTTAAAGGTTCTTGGATAGAGTTTGCAACAGATATCAATCAAGTAATGTATGCTTATATTGATAGAAAGAAAAAATTACCTGTAACTACATTGTTTAGAGCAATTGGTTACGAAAGAGATAAAGATATTCTTGAAATTTTTGATCTTGCTGAAGAAATTAAAGTTTCTAAAAGCGGACTTAAAAAAGTTTTAGGTAGAAAATTAGCTGCTCGTGTATTAAAAACTTGGTTTGAAGACTTTGTTGATGAGGATACTGGAGAAGTTGTTTCTATTGAAAGAAATGAAATTGTATTAGATAGAGATACAATTTTAGAAAAAGAACAAATAGAAGAAATTATTGAGTCTGGGGCACGTACCATTTTACTTCATAAAGAAGATAATGAAATGGCCGATTATGCTATTATTCACAATACTTTACAAAAAGATCCAACAAACTCTGAAAAAGAAGCTGTTGAACATATTTATAGACAATTACGTAATGCTGAACCGCCAGATTTTGAAACTGCGAAAGGTATTATAGATAAATTATTCTTTTCTGAACAACGTTATAACTTAGGTGAGGTTGGACGTTATAGAATGAATAAAAAATTAGGTTTAAACGAAGATATAGATCAAAAAGTTTTAACCAAAGTAGATATTATTACAATAATCAAAAACTTAATAAAATTAGTTAATTCTAAGGCTGAAGTTGATGATATTGACCATTTATCTAACCGTCGTGTTAGAACCGTTGGAGAGCAATTAGCTAGTCAATTTGGAGTTGGTTTATCTCGTATGGCTCGTACCATCCGTGAACGTATGAATGTGCGTGATAATGAAGTGTTTACGCCAATTGATTTGATTAATGCAAAGACATTGTCTTCTGTAATTAATTCGTTCTTTGGAACCAATCAGTTATCTCAATTTATGGATCAAACAAATCCATTAGCAGAGATTACACACAAACGTAGATTATCTGCGCTAGGACCTGGAGGTTTATCACGAGAAAGAGCTGGTTTTGAGGTGCGTGATGTTCATTATACACATTATGGACGTTTATGTCCAATTGAAACACCTGAAGGACCAAATATTGGGTTAATTTCATCTTTGGCAGTTTTTGCAAAAGTAAATAGCTTAGGATTTATCGAAACTCCTTATAGAGAGGTTATAGATGGTAATGTAAATATTACCGATGAGCCAAGATATTTGAGTGCTGAAGAAGAAGAAGGAATGAAATTTGCTCAGTCGAATCTTCCATTAGATGAGAAAGGTAAATTTACTGCTGAAAAAGTTATTGTTCGTGAAGAAGCTGATTATCCAGTTGTTGAGCCTGAAAAGGTAAACTTTATGGATGTTGCTCCAAATCAAATTGCTTCAATATCTGCATCCTTAATTCCATTTTTGGAACATGATGATGCGAACAGAGCATTGATGGGATCGAATATGATGCGTCAGGCAGTACCTTTATTAAAACCTGAATCTCCAATTGTTGGTACAGGTTTAGAATTTAGAGTTGCAAAAGATTCACGTATTTTAATGAACGCAGAAGGTGCTGGTGTTGTTGAATACGTAGATGCTGATACTATTAATATTAAGTACGATAAGACTGATGAAGATCGTATGGTAAGTTTTGATGGAGATAGCAAATCTTACAACTTAATTAAATTTAGAAAAACAAATCAAGGTACTTCAATAAACCTAAAACCGATTGTTCAAAAAGGAGATAGAGTTGAAGAAGGACAAGTTCTTTGTGAAGGTTATGCTACACAAAAAGGAGAATTAGCACTTGGTAGAAATATGAAAGTAGCCTTTATGCCTTGGAAAGGGTATAACTTTGAGGATGCAATTGTGATTTCTGAAAAAGTTGTAAAAGAAGATATATTTACATCTATACATATTGACGAATACTCAATGGATGTAAGAGATACAAAACTTGGTGCTGAAGAATTAACCAACGATATTCCAAACGTTTCAGAAGAAGCTACTAAAGATTTAGATGAAAATGGAATGATTCGTATTGGTGCCGAAGTAAAACCTGGAGATATTTTAATTGGTAAAATTACTCCTAAAGGTGAATCAGATCCAACACCTGAAGAAAAATTACTAAGAGCTATTTTTGGTGATAAAGCGGGTGATGTAAAAGATGCATCATTAAAAGCTTCTCCATCATTAAGAGGTGTTGTTATTGATAAAAAATTATTTGAGCGCGCAGTAAAAGATAAATCTAAACGTGCTCAAGATAAAGTTAGTATAGCTAATTTAGAAAGTAAATATACAGCATTACTTGAAGATTTAAGATCGGTTCTTATTGAAAAATTATTTACACTTATTAGTGGTAAAACTTCTCAAGGTGTATTAAATGATTTAGGTGAAGAAATACTTCAAAAAGGGAAAAAGTTTACATTAAAAATGTTAAATGCTGTTCCTGATTTTAATTATTTAACCAAAGGAGTTTGGACAACCGATGATCATATTAACTCTCTTGTAATTGAATTAATACATAATTACAAAATTAAGGTAAACGATTTACAAGGATCCTTAAGACGTGAAAAATTTACGGTTTCTGTTGGTGATGAATTACCTGCAGGAATTTTGAAACTTGCTAAAATTTATATTGCTAAAAAACGTAAGTTAAAAGTTGGTGATAAAATGGCGGGTCGTCACGGTAACAAGGGTATTGTTGCTAGAATTGTTAGAGCAGAAGACATGCCTTTCTTAGAAGATGGAACTCCGGTTGATATTGTTTTAAATCCTCTAGGTGTACCTTCTCGTATGAATATTGGACAAATTTATGAAACTGTTCTTGGTTGGGCTGGTCAGAAATTAGATAAAAAATATGCTACACCAATTTTTGATGGTGCAAGTATAGACCAAATCAATAAAATTACTGAAGATGCAGGTGTGCCACAATATGGTCATACTTATTTATATGATGGTGGAACAGGTGAACGTTTTGATCAACCTGCAACAGTAGGAGTTATTTATATGATTAAATTAGGTCATATGATTGATGATAAAATGCACGCACGTTCTATTGGGCCATACTCTTTAATTACACAACAGCCATTAGGTGGTAAAGCACAATTTGGAGGTCAACGTTTTGGTGAAATGGAAGTTTGGGCACTTGAGGCTTATGGAGCTTCTAGTACATTACGTGAAATTTTGACTGTAAAATCTGATGATGTTATGGGTAGAGCAAAAACGTATGAGGCTATTGTAAAAGGTGATGCTATGCCAGAACCTGGATTGCCAGAATCATTTAACGTATTAATGCACGAACTTAGAGGTCTTGGATTAGACGTTAGATTAGAAGAATAATTTAAGTAAACAGTTTCAATATTCAGATGTAACTTACTATCTGAATATTGAAATTGAATACTGCCAACCAATTACTGAATACTATAAAGAAATGGCAAGAAAAACTGATAAATACACTGTAAAAAAGTTTAATAAAATTTCAATTGGTTTATCATCTCCAGAAGCAATTCTAGAGAAATCAAACGGAGAAGTATTAAAACCAGAAACTATAAATTACCGTACACACAAACCAGAAAGAGATGGACTGTTTTGTGAACGAATTTTTGGACCTATAAAAGATTATGAATGTGCTTGTGGTAAATACAAGAGAATTCGTTACAAAGGAATTGTTTGTGACCGTTGTGGTGTAGAAGTTACTGAGAAAAAAGTACGTAGAGATAGAGTAGGACACATTAATTTAGTAGTTCCTGTTGCTCATATTTGGTATTTTAAATCATTACCTAACAAAATGGGATACCTTTTAGGGTTACCATCTAAAAAGTTAGATATGATTATTTACTACGAACGTTATGTAGTAATTCAACCAGCTGGAGCAAAAAATGCAGAAGGAGAACCATTACAAAAAATGGACTTCTTAACAGAAGAAGAATATTTAGATATTCTAGAATCGTTCCCAGTAGAAAATCAATATTTAGATGATAACGACCCAGATAAGTTTATAGCTAAAATGGGAGCTGCTTGTTTAATTGATTTATTTAATCGTATAGACTTAGACGAATTATCTTATGAATTACGTCACAAAGCAAACACAGAAACATCTAAACAACGTAAAACAGAAGCATTAAAAAGATTAAACGTTGTAGAATCTTTTAGAGATGCTAATAAAAATAGAGAAAACCGTCCGGAATGGATGATAATGAAAGTTATTCCGGTGACTCCACCAGAATTACGTCCATTAGTGCCATTAGATGGTGGTCGTTTCGCTACTTCAGATTTAAATGATTTATACCGAAGAGTAATTATTAGAAACAATCGTTTAAAACGTTTGGTTGAAATTAAAGCACCTGAGGTTATTTTACGTAATGAAAAACGTATGTTACAAGAATCTGTAGATTCATTATTTGATAACACACGTAAATCTTCAGCAGTAAAAACGGAATCTAACAGACCATTAAAATCATTATCCGATTCATTAAAAGGTAAGCAAGGACGTTTCCGTCAAAACTTACTTGGAAAGCGTGTTGATTATTCTGCACGTTCGGTAATTGTTGTTGGGCCAGAATTGAAATTATACGAATGTGGATTGCCAAAAGATATGGCAGCTGAATTGTACAAACCTTTTGTTATTAGAAAATTAATTGAAAGAGGAATTGTAAAAACAGTAAAATCTGCAAAGAAAATTATAGATAAAAGAGAACCAGTTGTATGGGATATTTTAGAGAATGTTTTAAAAGGACATCCTGTAATGTTAAACCGTGCACCTACGTTACACAGATTGGGTATACAAGCTTTTCAACCAAAATTAATTGAAGGAAAAGCAATTCAATTACACCCGTTAGTATGTACGGCATTTAACGCCGATTTTGATGGGGATCAAATGGCGGTTCACTTACCATTAGGACCTGAGGCTATTTTAGAGTGTCAGTTATTAATGTTGGCTTCACATAATATATTAAATCCAGCAAATGGTGCACCTGTTACCGTTCCTTCTCAGGATATGGTACTTGGTTTATATTATATGACTAAAGAAAGAATATCTACTCCAGAACATAAAGTAAAAGGGGAAGGTTTAACTTTTTATTCCCCGCAAGAAGTTACTATTGCTTTTAATGAAAAAGCTGTTGAATTAAATGCGAGAATTAAAGTTAGAACTAAAGATTTTAATGAAGAAGGAGCGTTGGTCAATCAAATTATAGAAACTACAGTTGGTAGAGTTTTATTTAATGAGGTTGTTCCAGAAGCTGCAGGTTATGTAAACGAAGTATTGAATAAAAAATCATTAAGAGATATTATTGGTAATATTTTAAAAGTTACCGATGTTCCAACTACTGGAAAATTCTTAGATGATATGAAGGGAATGGGATATAATTTTGCATTCCGTGGTGGTTTATCATTTAGTTTAGGTGATATTATTATTCCACCAGAAAAGCATACAATGATTGCTGATGCAAATGCTCAAGTTGACAATATTATGGCAAACTATAATATGGGTATGTTAACAAATAAAGAGCGTTACAATCAGGTAATTGATATTTGGGGTTCTACAAACAACCGTTTAACAGAACTTTCAATGAAACGTTTACGTGAAGATCAACAAGGGTTTAACTCAGTATTTATGATGCTAGATTCTGGTGCAAGGGGTTCAAAAGAACAAATTCGTCAGTTAACTGGTATGCGTGGATTAATGGCAAAACCTAAAAAATCTACAGCAGGTGGTGGAGAAATTATTGAGAATCCAATTCTTTCTAACTTTAAGGAAGGATTATCAATTCTTGAATATTTTATCTCTACACACGGTGCACGTAAAGGATTAGCGGATACGGCATTAAAAACTGCCGATGCAGGTTATTTAACACGTCGTTTAGTTGATGTTTCTCAAGACGTTATTGTTAACGAACATGATTGTGGAACGTTAAGAGGATTAAATGTTCAACCACTTAAAAAGAATGACGAAATTGTTGAAACTTTAAGTGAAAGAATTTCTGGACGTGTATCATTACATGATGTTATTGATCCTATTACTGAAGAAATTTTAGCACATTCTGGAGAACAAATAACCCCTGAAATAGCAAAAGCTATTGAAAATTCAGCTGTTGATAGTGTAGAAGTACGTTCAGCTTTAACTTGTGAAGCTAAAAAAGGTATTTGTGCAAAATGTTACGGAAATAGTTTATCAACAAATAAAATGGTTCAAATTGGAGAAGCTGTTGGTGTTGTAGCCGCACAATCTATTGGAGAACCAGGTACACAGTTAACATTAAGAACTTTCCACGTTGGGGGTGTTGCAGGAAATATTTCTGAAAATAACAAATTAATTTCAAGATTTGCGGGTAAAGCTCAGGTTGAAGATTTAAGAACAGTTTCTGGAAAAGATGCAGATGGAGAACCAATCGATATTGTAATTTCTAGAACTTCAGAAGTAAAAATTATTGACGAAAAATCTGGTTTAACATTAAGTTCTAATAATATTCCTTACGGCTCAACTGTTTATATAGCAGATGGACAAAAGGTTAAGAAAAATGATGTTGTTTGTAAATGGGATCCATTTAATGGTGTTATTGTTTCAGAATTTGCTGGTACTATTCATTTCGAGAATATTGAAAGAGGTATTAATTATCTCGTAGAAATTGATGAACAAACTGGTTTCCAAGAAAAAGTAATTATTGAGTCTAAAAATAAAAAGACGATTCCAACATTATTGTTGAAAGATGATAATGATAACGTAATTAGATCGTATAACTTACCTGTAGGTGCACATTTAATTGTTGAAGATGGTGATAAAATCCCTTCAGGAATGTTTATTGTAAAAATTCCTCGTAAATCTGGAAGATCTGGAGATATTACAGGAGGTTTACCACGTGTAACTGAATTATTTGAAGCACGTAATCCTTCAAATCCAGCTGTAGTTTCAGAAATAGATGGTGTTGTTTCTTTTGGAAAAATTAAACGTGGTAACCGTGAAATTATAGTTGAGTCTAAATTGGGTGAAATTAAAAAGTATTTAATTAAACTTTCTAATCAAATCTTAGTTCAAGAAAATGACTTTATTAAAGCTGGTATGCCGCTTTCCGAAGGTGCCGTTACTCCAAATGATATTTTAAATATTGAAGGTCCTGCTAAAGTTCAAGAGTATTTAGTAAATGAAATTCAAGAGGTATATCGTTTACAAGGTGTGAAAATTAATGACAAACATTTTGAAGTAGTAGTACGTCAAATGATGCGTAAGGTTAGAATTATTGACTCTGGAGATACGTTATTCTTAGAGAATCAATTAATTCATAAAAATGACTTTATAGAACAAAATGATGAAATCTATGGTATGAAAGTTATTGAAAATGCTGGAGATTCTACCAATTTAAAAGTAGGTCAGATTGTTTCACCACGTCAGTTAAGAGATGAAAATTCTGTATTACGTAGAGAAGATAAAATGTTGGTAGAAGCAAGAGATGCAAATCCCGCTACTGCTGAACAAATATTACAAGGTATTACAAGAGCTTCTTTACAAACTAAATCATTTATTTCTGCAGCTTCCTTCCAGGAAACTACAAAAGTATTAAACGAAGCTGCTGTAAGTGGTAAAGTTGACGATTTAGAAGGATTAAAAGAAAATGTAATTGTAGGTAAGCGTATTCCTGCAGGTACGGGTATGAGAATTTATGATAATATTATTGTAGGTTCTAAAGAAGAGATGGATTCAAGTTTTTAATTATGAGTGATCAAAAACCTAAAAAAGAAGGACAAATTAATATTGAATTAGATGATAAAACTGCGGAAGGAACCTATTCTAACTTAGCAATAATTAATCATTCTGTTTCAGAATTTATAGTTGATTTTGTTAGTGTAATGCCGGGGCAACCTAAAGCTAAAGTAAAATCAAGAATTATATTAACTCCTCAGCACGCCAAGAGATTGGTTAAAGCATTGGCTGATAATGTGCAAAGGTTTGAAAAAAGTCACGGAGAAATTAAAGATTATGAGCAACCTCCAATTCCAATGAATTTTGGACCCACTGGAGAAGCATAGATAAGATAAAAACCCGAACAATTTGTTCGGGTTTTTTTATTTTAAAATCACTTTATCATAAGCTTTTTTTAATTTTTTAATAACAACTTCTATTTCTTCTTCATTTAAATGTCCAAATCCAAAACGAATTGCACAAGTTTTTTTATCCTGATAAAGAATTATTTTTGGTAGATGTAAATTGTTTTTTTCGGCTTCTTCAGCTAGTTTTAAAAGCGATATTTTAGGCTGGAATTGTAGCCAAATTGCCAATCCTCCTGAAGGAATTTTCCATTGCGCGCTTTTTGAAAAATAGGTTATTAAAAGGTTGCAGAACAAATCGCGTCTTTTTTTATATATTATAATATTCTTTTTCATGAGACGGTATATTTCACCTTCATTAATTAATTCTGAGAGCAGTTGTTCTTGAATTAAATCGCCTTGTTTATCTATTAATTCTAAATAATTCTTAGCTTCTGAGATCAGATTTTCAGGGGCTACGAGAAACCCTGTTTGAAAACTAGGAAATAAAGATTGCCCAAATTTCCCTAAATAAATTAACATTCCGTTTGCATCTGAACTTGCCAAAGGTAACATTGCTGAACCTTCAAACTGAAAATCATAATCATAATCATCTTCAATAATAGCAAATCCAAACTCTTTAGCAAGTTGCAGTAGTTCTAAACGACGTTCTGTACTTAATTTTACTGTTGTTGGATAATCTCTATTTGCACAAATATATACACATCTAATACTATTTTTTATAAAATGCTTTTTTATGTACTCAATGTCTAAACCATCATTATCTACAGGAATTGTTTTTATGTTTGCACCTGTTTGTTGAAAAATCATATTAGATGCATAATTACTTAAATTTCCTACTAATACAATGTCGTTTGGTTTTATTAAGAGTTGAGAAACAATGTACAAACTCATTTCTGTACTACGTGTATTTAATAGGTTCTTTGGGTTAATATGAAAACCTCTAGTTGTATTTAAGTAATTACATAGTTGAGTTTGGAATACAGAGTTGAAAAATTCGTTTGTTCTGTTCCATTTATTTATTAACGTTTTTCGTTTCATGGCAGCACTGTACCACCTTGTAAACTGATGCACAGGATGCAAGCGTAAATCTGGTTTACCATCGTTGATGGTATACTTTGCATTTGTAAACTCAACAGTTGAAACTAAATGAAATGACTTTTGAAAAGGAAATCCCGTTGTTTTAGCATAAGTATATGCTTCATTTATTTTTTGTGAAGCTGCTTTTATTTTTGCTGTTTTATTTTCTGGTTCTAAAACAAATGTTCCTTTATTAGGTATAATTTCAACCCAACCTTGTGAAGCTAACTCTTCGTAAATAGCAACAGCAGTATTTCTATGTACGTTTAATAACTGACTTAGTGCACGTGTTCCTGGCAGCATTGTTCCTTTGGTTAAATAGCTGCGCTGAATAGCGTTTACAATTTGTCCTGAGGCTTGTAAATATAGAGGTTGTGGTATAGATTTTTCTATACTAATTAGTTGTTTAAACAGCGTATTAACCGGACTATCTGTCATTTTAAAACTGGACTATGTTAATCGTCCGGAAAGTTACTATTTTTACAACGTTTTTAAATCAATATTTATGAGAATTAAAATTACTTTAATATTTTTTGCATTATTTAATATAATTCAGGCAAAAGCACAAGTTCAACCTATAAAAAAAGATACGGTTAAATTAAAAGAAGTTATAATTACTTCAAATAGAATTGCACTTCCTTTTTCAAAAACATCAAGAACAATTAATGTAATTACTTCAGATGAAATTATCAAATCTCCTGCTTCTAATGTTTCAGATTTACTACAAAATATTGTAGGAATAGATATTAGAAGAAGAGGAACTGATGGGATGCAATCTGATTTATATATAAGAGGAGGGAATTTTGACCAGACATTGGTTTTAATAGATGGTGTTAAAATGGACGATTCTCAAACGGGACACCATTCAATGAATGCAATTCTTTCACTAGATAATATTGAACGTATAGAGGTTATTAAAGGCCCTGCTGCGCGTATCTATGGTCAAAATGCATTTACCGGCGCCATTAATATTGTTACAAAAAAAATTAGAGATAATTCCTTAAAGGTTAATTTAGGGTTCGGATCTTATAATAATTTAAAAGGAGGTCTATCTTTTATTCAGAAATTTGAAAACGGAGGAATTTTAACTTCATTTAATTATCAAGAGTCTGATGGTTACAGGTATAATACTGATTTTGAAAATAAGTCGGTTTTTGTAAAAGCAAATTTAGGAAAGTATAATTTAACTTCAACTTTTACATCTAGAGATTTTGGTGCAAACGGATTTTATGCAACTCCTGCTGCAATTGACCAATATGAAGAGACACAAACTAGTTTAATTGCGCTGGATGCTAATTTTTTATCTGGAAATATTACTATTAAACCTAGAATTTATTGGAAAAGAAATCAGGATATGTATTTGTATTTAAGACACGATCCGCCAGTATATCGAAATTTACATATTACAAATAGAATTGGAGCAGAAACTAATGTTGTTATTAATTCTTCAATAGGTAAAACAGGTATAGGTATTAATGTTTCAAGAAACTTCTTGGCAAGTAATAATTTAAATGATCATAACAGAACTGTAATTACTGGATTTTTAGAGCATCGTTTTGAAATTGACAATTTCGATATTACTCCTGGAATTGCGATTAGTTCGTTTTCAGATTTTAATACAAAAGCATTTCCTGGATTAGATCTTGGATATAGATTTTCTGAACGTTTTAAATGGTATGGTAATATTGGCTATACCTACAGGGTACCTACTTTTACGGACCTGTATTATGTTGGGAGAAATGAAATTGGAAACTCAGATTTACAACCAGAGTCTGCATTATCTGAAGAAATTGGCTTTAAATATACTACAGGTAGTTTCGATTTAAATTTGGCTTTATTTAACAGAGACGCAAAGGATTTAATTGATTGGGCTAAGGATAATCCTAATGATGCTGAAGAGAAATGGGAAGCTAGAAACTTTAGCGAAGTTAGTACACAGGGCTTTGAATTTGATGTAACCTATAAGTTTAGTGTAGGGAATTTTGATCAAAAATTTAATATTGGTTATAGTTTTATTAAAGACGAAAATAAAGATAAATATACAAGGTATGCATTAAATAGTATTAAGCATCAACTGACATCAGCAATAGATTTTAAATTTTCGAAACTATTTAGTCAAAACATTTCATATAGGTTTGTAGAAAGATCTAGAGGAGAAACATATGCAATTGTAGATGCAAAAATTTTGGCTGAATTACCAGACCGCATAGGGATGTCTTTAAGTGCAAATAATATTTTTAATGCAGCTTATACAGAAACTAATTTAGTGCCAATGCCTAAAGGAAATATAATGTTAGGACTAAACTATAAGTTTTACTAGGTAATATTTATGTAATAATAAAAAACTGAATCAACCAAGAGCTTGGTTGATTCACTAATTGATAATATTTTAAATTTCAATTTTTGCAATTTTTTTATGAATTTCATTTATTTGAAGTAAAGCTGCGGAGCCGTACCATAATTTTAATTCCATAACCAATGAGCCTTGTTGAATGGCTGGATCCGTTTCGGTTAACTTTTTAGCTTCTTCTATTGTGGCCACATCAAAAATATAAATGCCTCTTAAATCTCCAGTATCTAAAAAAGGACCTGCTAAAACTAATTTTCCTGCATTGGCTAATTTTGTAATATTTTCTAAATGTGAACGCTGTAAATTGGCAGCAGTTATCGAGTCCTGAGATCTATTAGGACCTCTTTTTAAAAATGCCATTACATAAGTTTTCATGCCATAATTATCTGCATTTAGTTTTTTTGCTAATTCAGCATCAAATTTATTAGATTCAGAAGAGATTTCTTTAGAATTAGTATTGCCTGAATTAGTACAGGAAAATAAGGAAGTTGATAAAAGGAGAAAATAAAAAAAGGTTTTCATAAAGTTGAATTTTATTGATGTTAAAACTAAAATAGATAAATATTTGTAAATTGAGATATTAAAATTAAAAATATGGAAGAAAGAATTAAATCATTTAAAGCCTTTTACCCTTTTTATTTAAAACAACACAGCAATAAAACATGTAGATTGTTACATGTTGTTGGAACAACTTTTGTTTTTGCTCTAGCCATTACAGCTATTTATCATAATATTCCAAAACTTTGGATATTTGTACCAATTGCAGGTTATGGTTTTGCGTGGATTGGTCATTACTTTTTTGAAAAAAATAAACCAGCAACATTTCAATATCCACTTTGGAGCTTACGTTCAGATTTTAAAATGTATTTTGAAATTTTATCTGGTAAAATTTCTTTAAATTCATCTAAAGATTAATAAAAGATTAGAATTATTTAACGTACATTATAATTTATATTTAATAAAAAAGCTGCATAAAATTATATTAAAACTAAACATCAAACGTTTTCGTTAAATAAAACATAATTAAATTATCTTAAATAGTTAAAAAAATGATAAATATGTAATATTTTTCTTGTTGGTATTTGTTACTTGTTGTATATTTGCACTATAAATAACTACTAAAACAATCGATATGAAAATTATCAAAAAATTAAAGAATCAAGAAAGTAAAAAGAGAATGACAGCAGTCGATTTTAAGAATGCTAAAAGTATAACCTGGAATAGTAAAAGAAGATTCGGAATATAAGAATAGATACAAAAACTATTGTAAATTGTTTAAAAAAACGTTAGGGAAACCTAGCGTTTTTTTATGCTTCAAATTATGAGCTAGTATTTACTAAAATTAGTAGTATGTTAAGTGCTATAATTTTATAAATTATTTATTAAAATAAATGTATAGAACTTAAATTGAATAATAAGTTTTATCTTTGAGAAATTAAAAAATAATTAAACTTAAATTATGAAAAGAATAGTGTTTTTTATTGCTGTTTTAGCAATTATTTCTTGTAAAGAAGAACCAAAGATAGATTATGCAATCTTATCCGGTAAAATAGTAAATTCATCTGCAAAAGATTTATCCTTTAACAGTGCTGGAAGTCTTATAAAAACTATTAATGTTGCTGATGATGGAACTTTTAAAGATACTTTAACGGTTGCAACAGGGTATTATATTCTTTCAGATGGTAAAAATAACACTTCATTATATTTAAATCCAGGTAATACGATCAACATTAATTTTGATGCAAATGATTTTGAAAACACCTTAGAATTTTCTGGTGCTGGATCCGAAATAAGTAATTATTTGCTTAGTAAAAACAAAAAATCTAAAGAATTGGCAGGCAAAGGTGTTGATATTTATTTATTGGAAGAAGCTGCATATAAATCTAAAATTAATGAAATTAAAACTGCCTCTGAAGAAATATTAGCTGCAACAGAAGGAATATCAGAAGATTTCAAAAGCAAAGAAAAACGTAACATTTACTATTCTTATTTAGGGTTTGTTGATAAGTATCAATTGTATCATTCACATTATGCTAAAAAAGAAGATTTTAAAGTTTCTGAAGATTTTTTAAAAGAACTTGAAACGATAGAATATAACAGTGAAGAAGACTTTGTATTTTCTTCAAATTACGAAAATTTGGTAAATACACATTATCAAAAAGAAGCTAGAAAATTAGCAGAGCAAGATTCAATACAAAATGATATTGCTTTTCTGAAAATAGCAGCTGGAATTGCAAATGAAACAATAAAAAATAAATTGGTTTATTTAAATTCTAAATATAATATAACTTATACAGATCAATTAGAAGATTTCTATAGCTTATTTATGGAAGCCTCAACAAATGAAGAACATAAAAAAGAGATTACTGAAAGTTATAATAAATTAAAAACAGTTTCTAAAGGCCAGCCTTCTCCAAAATTTGAAAATTATGAAAATTTTAATGGAGGAACCACTTCTTTAGATGATTTAAAAGGAAAATTTGTATATGTTGATGTTTGGGCAACTTGGTGTGGACCTTGTAAAGCTGAAATACCATCTTTAAAAGAAGTGGAAGCTAAATATCACAATAAAAATATTGAATTTGTAAGTATTTCTGTAGATCTAGAAAAAGATTACGAGAAATGGAAAACTATGGTGAAAGAAGAAGATTTAAAAGGAATTCAATTATTTTCTGATAAAAACTGGAAGTCAGATTTTATAACAGGGTATTTAATTAAGGGGATTCCACGTTTTATTTTAATTGATCCAAATGGTAATATTGTAAATTCAAATGCACCAAGACCTTCAAGTGAAAAATTAATTGAACTTTTTAATGAAAATAATATTTAATTTTTAACAAATTAAATTTATAAAGAATTATCGAGGCTGTCTAAATTTTTAGACAGCCTCTTTTTATTAATTTTTTCTAAAAAGAAGGAATTGATTTTAAGTTTCGTTTTGGTTGTTTTCACTAAAATTATCTTCATTAAACAAATCTAATAAAGCGTTGGGTAGATATTTTAAAATGGAAGAGGCTGTAAAGGTTTCGTAACCAGTTTCTGAAATTGCAATATCAGCAGTTTTACCGTGTAAATACACTCCAAAAATGGCGGCGTTAATTGGTTGGTAACCTTGTGCTATTAATCCTGTAATAATTCCTGTTAAAACGTCACCGCTACCAGCAGTTGCCAACGCAGGATTCCCTGAAGAATTAAAGTGTTTAGAAGTGCTATCTATAATTACAGTATGAGCACCTTTTATAACCATTATAAGAGCATGCTTTTTACAAAAATCTGTTGCTTTTTCTAATTTTACAAAATCATTTTCCCAAGTGCCAATCAAACGTTCTAATTCCTTTGGATGCGGTGTTAAAACAGTATTTTTAGGTAAATAGTTTAAAAGTGATTTATTTTGAGACAATAAATTAATTGCATCAGCATCAATTACTAGAGGTAAGCTGTTATCTTTAATAAATCGTTCAAAACCATTCGCAGTTTTTTCAACTATTCCCATTCCAGGACCTATTCCAATAACGGTTGCATTTGTTTTAAAATTAAAATACTCTAAGGAAGTATCATTATCAACTTCAACCATAACTTCTGGTATCGCTATTTGTAATATAGCATAGCCACACTTTGGAAGATAGGCAGTAACCAATCCGCTACCAATTTTTAAAGCAGCTTTTGCGGCTAATGTAACCGCTCCAATTTTCCCAAAACTACCTCCAATAATAAGTGCATGTCCAAATGTACCTTTATGCGACCATTTTTTTCTGGGTTTGTATAATTGTAAAACTTCATTTTTAATTGTATAATGTAATGTTGGATTTAAATTTTTCATAAAATTGGAATCCAAGCCGATATCTAATACTTCCCAAGTTTCAAAAAAATCACTATTTTCAGGAAGTAAAAATGCCAATTTAGGTGTTTGAAATGTTAGAATATGTGATGTTTTTAAAACAGCTTCTTTTTCAATTACAGGAGAATCGCTAAAAAGACCAGAAGGAAAGTCTATAGCTAAAGTAAATGCTTTTGTGGAATTAATATAGTTAATTAATTCTTTAGTAAAACCTTCTGGGCTTCTTGAAAGACCGTTTCCAAAAATAGCATCAATTACAATATCTTCAAAAGCGATTTCTGGAAAATCATTGTCATTATTTATAATGGTTGGCCATTTTCCAATTTCTTTTAAACGATTGTAGTTTATCAGAAATTCTTTGGTTCTTTTTTCACTAAAATTTACTATATAACAGGTTACATTATATCCGTTTTCGTATAAATAGCGTGCAATTACTAAGCCATCTCCACCATTATTTCCAATACCACAAAATACATGAATTTTAATATTCTGATTTTTTAATTGGTTATGTAACCAATTAAAACACTGTTTTGCAGCATGCTCCATTAAATCAATTGAAGAAATATTGTTATTTTTTATAGTAGCCAGATCTGCAGCAGCAATTTGTTGTGAGTTAAGTATAAACATAGTATAAATTTAATGAAAAAAAAATTTGTCACTCTAAGATTTTCTTTAGAATGACAAATATTTTATACTACATTTTATTTTTAGGAAAATAAATTTTAAGGAAACAATAATTGAAATTATGCTAACCTTTAAATTCACCCATTTCGGCGTATTTATCCATACGCTTTTTTACAAGATCTTTAGGCGTTAAATCTTTTAGTTCTTTATATGCGCTAATGATTGTTTTTTGTACTTCTTTAAATGCATTTTCTCTGTCATAATGTGCACCTCCAAGAGGTTCTTTAATAATACCGTCAATTAATTTTTGCTTTTTCATATCAATTGCAGTAAGTTTTAATGCTTCAGCAGCTTCTTCTTTATGTTCCCAACTTCTCCATAAGATAGAAGAACAAGACTCTGGAGAAATAACGGTATACCAAGTGTTTTCCATCATATAAACTCTGTCTCCAACCCCAATTCCTAAAGCACCACCTGAAGCGCCTTCACCAATTACGATTGTTATAATAGGTGTTTTTAGACGTGTCATTTCAAAAATATTACGTGCAATAGCTTCACCTTGTCCACGTTCTTCAGCTTCTAAGCCAGGATATGCACCAGGAGTGTCTAAAAGTGTAACAACAGGAATTCCAAATTTTTCAGCCATTTTCATAAGCCTCAACGCTTTTCTGTATCCTTCTGGATTAGACATTCCAAAGTTTCTATATTGGCGTGTTTTAGTATTATAACCTTTTTGTTGTCCAATAAACATAAAAGATTGATCTCCAATTTTACCCAATCCGCCAACCATTGCTTTATCATCTTTTACAGTTCTATCTCCGTGTAACTCCATAAAAGTACCATTGGTAAGAAAGTTTATATGATCTAAAGTATAGGGTCTGTTTGGATGTCTTGACAACTGAACTCTTTGCCAGGCGGTTAGGTTTTTATATATGTCGTTTTTAGTTTTTATCAATTTTTTTTCAATGTTTTTGCAACTATCAGTTACATCTACATCACTTTCTTTACCAATTAATTCGCACTTAGTAAGTTGTTCTTCTAATTCTTTTATTGGTAATTCAAATTCTAAATATTCCATGTTTTTTAAATTTGATGTTGTACAAATATAATAACTTCTATATTTTAAGTACACACTTAGGTACTTTTTTTATTTTTTATTAGCCCATTTACAACTACTGTAACAAAAATTATTGCTGCGCCTAAATAAAACTGAGGAGTCATTTTTTCTGCCTCACCAAAAATTAAAACCGCTAAAATAATTCCATAAACAGGTTCTAAATTTATGGTAAGCATTACAGTATAGGGAGTTAAGTATTTCATTATATCAACAGAGACTATAAAAGCATACGCTGTACAAATGGTACTTAATATTATTAAATAGATAATATCGTTGTTTGTTAAAGTGAAGTTTTGAATGGTAAATCCGGTTGAAAATAAAATATAAACTGTTATAAAAAGAACTCCAAAAAGTAATTGATAGAATGAAATGGTGCTTGCATCGTTTTGTTTTACAAATAGCCCGTTAATTACTGTAAATAAAGCAGATAAGAATGATGCAATAAGTGCATATATAATTCCGAGTGTATAGTCGTTTTCAACATTGAAAATAATATATAAACCTGAAATTACAATGATTCCAAAGATAAATTCGATAAAATTAATACGTCTTTTAAAGAAAACAGGTTCAATAAATGAAGTAAATAAAGCACCTGTACTCATAGACACCAAAGCCACAGAAACATTAGAAACTTTAATTGCAGTAAAAAATGCAATCCAATGAAGTGCAATAAGTACACCACCTATAAAAAATTTTACAAGTGTTTTTGGAGGTACTTTTAGGTTCTTTTTTTTAAATAAAAAATACATAAAAAGGACAATTACAGCTAATAGCATTCTATACCAAACTAAGGGTATTGCATCTATTGTAATTAATGCTCCTAAAATTGCTGTAAATCCCCAAATAAATACTATAAAGTGGAGGTGTAGATAGTGTTTTAAGTTAGTTTTTGGCATTTCTTAAATATAAGTAAACAGCGAGTCCTCCAAAAAATAAATTTGGAAGCCAAACCATTATGAATGCATTTGTTTCAGCTCCAGCTCCTAAAACTTCAACAATTTTTAAGAAAAAAACATACACAAACATTAAAGTAATTCCAATGGCAAGGTTAATTCCCATACCACCTCTTCGTTTTTTTGCTGCTAAACAAACTGCAATAAAAGTTAGTATGTATGTTGAGATTGGTAAACTGGTTCTTTTATGAAATTCTACTAAATAAGTGTTTAAATTACCAACACCTCTTTCTCTTGATTGTTTAATAAATTCATTTAACTTAATAGATGTCATTTCTTTAGCGAGGTCATCTACATTTATTAAATCTTTTGGCATAAAATCTAATAATGTATCTAATTTTATACCGTACTCTATAGAATCTCTTCCTTCTAAAAGGAATCTTTTTTTATAAGTATTAAGTCTAAAAACAGTGTCTTTTTCAATCCATCTTATATTTTCAGCCATTAATTTATATTTTAATTTAGTGCCTTCAAATTTTTCATAAGAAAATTTCTGACCTTGTTGGGTATTTAACATGAAGCTTTTTAAATAGATATAATCATTTTCTCCTAGTTGTAAATTAATGTTTTTTAACTGATTTTCGTTGTATGTTTTCTTTTTAAGATATTTTTTACTGAATTCATTAAAAATTTTGTTACTATTTGGCACAACAAAATGATTCATTCCCAAAGCAAGTATTGTAACTAAAGATGCACCAATAAAATATGGTTTTAAAAATCGAGTAAAAGAAACTTTTGCTGAATGAATTGCAATAATTTCTGTATTTGAGGCTATTTTAGAAGTGAAAAATATAACTGCAATAAACAATGCCAAAGGCATAAACGTATTTCCAAATATTACAATAAAATGTACATAATAATCTTTTATTATTTCTGAAGCAGACAGATCTGCATGACGTAAAAATTTATCTACTTTTTCAGAAACATCAATGGCAATGGCAATTGGTAACAATAAAACTAAGACCAACGCGAATGAAGATAGAAATTTTTTTAATATGTATTTATCTATAATTTTCAATTTCAGCTATTTGTAATTTTTTATACTTAACAATAAACTGCTACAATCTTTTATCCATTTGTTTTACCATTTTATTTTTCCATTCGGTAAAATCTCCTGCTAAGATATGCTTTCTAGCTTCACGAACCAACCATAAATAAAAACCTAAATTATGAATGGAAGCTATTTGCTTACCTAATAATTCTTTTGCAGCAAATAAATGACGTAAATAAGCTTTTGAATACAATGTGTCTACATAAGTAATTCCCATTTCATCAATTGCAGAAAAATCATCTTCCCACTTTTTATTTTTTATATTTATGGAGCCATGTGCTGTAAAAAGCATACCGTTTCTAGCATTTCTAGTTGGCATTACACAATCGAACATGTCTATGCCTAATGCAATATTTTCTAAAATATTTATAGGTGTTCCAACTCCCATTAAATAACGTGGTTTATCTTCTGGTAAAATTGCGGTTACAACTTCAGTCATTTCGTACATTTCCTCTGCAGGTTCTCCCACTGAAAGTCCTCCAATTGCGTTTCCTTCTGCTCCAACTGAAGCAATAAATTCAGCAGATTGTTTTCTTAAATCTTTATAAGTACTTCCTTGTACAATTGGAAAAAATGTTTGACTATAATCGTATTTAAATGGTGTTTTGTCTAAGTGCGTAATACAACGTCTTAGCCATCTATGTGTCATATGCATAGAACGTTTTGCATAATTATAATCGCAAGGGTAAGGCGTGCATTCGTCAAAAGCCATAATAATATCTGCACCAATACTACGTTGAATTTCCATTACATTTTCAGGCGTAAATGTATGGTAAGAACCGTCTATATGACTTTTAAATTTTACACCTTCTTCTTTAATTTTTCTTCTTCCAGATAACGAATAGACTTGGTAACCGCCACTATCGGTTAAAATATTTCGATCCCAGTTCATAAATTTATGCAAGCCTCCAGCTTGTTCTAAAATTTTAATTTGTGGACGTAAATACAAATGGTAGGTATTTCCTAAAATAATATCAGGATTTATCTCGTCTTTTAGTTCGGTTTGGTGGACTCCTTTTACGGTTCCAACAGTTCCAACAGGCATAAATATTGGAGTTTCAATAGTACCGTGATCTGTTGTTACAATACCTGCTCTGGCTTTGCTTTGAGCGTCTTTACTTTTTAGTTCAAATTGCATAGTCGGCAAAGATAGTTATAAAGTTGAAAGGTTTGAAAAGTTTAAAAGTTTTATTTTAAGCAATAGGAAATAGGCTAGCTATTTGTAATTTTTATCTTCTTCTTTTTCTCTTTGGATTAAAACGAGTGTTGTTTTTAGGAGTAAATTTGTTTTTTTTTGAATTATGAACTTTCTTTTTTGGAGGTGTTTTTGATGCTTCTTCTGTTTTAGAGGAACTTGCAACCATTTTGTTAATTTGTTGCATTTCTTCGTTCGTTAATTCGCGCCAAGTGCCTTCAGCTAAATTGTCTAAACTCACATTCATAATTCTGGTACGAACTAGTTTTGTAACTTCATAATTAAGGTACTCACACATTCTACGAATTTGCCTGTTTAGACCTTGTGTTAAAATAATTTTAAAGCTGGTTTTAGAAATTTGTTCAACCAAGCATTTTTTTGTGACTGTTCCTAAAATAGGAATTCCATTACTCATTTTTTGAATAAATTCTGATGTAATAGGCTGGTTTACGGAAACAATATATTCCTTTTGATGATTGTTTCCTGCTCTGAGAATTTTATTAACGATGTCCCCATCATTTGTTAAAAAAATTAAACCTTGAGAAGGTTTGTCTAAACGACCAATTGGAAACAGCCTTTCTGTATGATTTATGGCGCGTACTATATTATTTCGTTCTTTGGAATCGGTTGTGCAAACAATGCCAACTGGTTTGTTATAAGCAATATAAAGCGTTTTTGGTTTCGATTTTAAAAGCTCCCCATTAATTTTAACAATATCACCATCAAATACACGATTTCCTAATTGTGTGGGTTTACCATTTATAGTAACCTTACCATCAATAATAAGTTTTTCCGCTTCTCTTCTGGAGCAAATTCCAGTGCTGCTGATGTATTTATTTAAATTTATTGAGTTTTCGTTTCCCATTGAACTAATTTTCAATGTGCGAAGTTACTAATTATCATTCTTTTTTACCTCTATAACCAGCTAATAATCCTATTATCGATGCGAAGAATAACGCGAAAAAATAATTTTCGTTAAAAGCATACCAACAAACCAACGCTACTATTTGGCCAACTATAACCGAAATAAATAGTGAATAAAGAAAGGGTTTTATTTCTTTTTGATCTTTTAAATTTATGTATTTCAATTAATATTTTGTTTTAATAAGTAGCCCTTATTCCATTATCCGTTGCTTTCTTCCAATTATAAAATATAAAATTGCTCCAATTAGATTGAAAAATAACACAACTAATACCCAAACAATTTTATTGTTGTCTTCAAATTTATTTCTTAAAATATCGACTAAAGCAATAAGTGTTGGTATAATTCCAAGTAGTAAAGTAATTATTATAATAATTTGCCAAGGTCCTACCATTCCTAAATATAACATCTTTTTCAGTTTTTAAAAATTATTAATGAAGTTTATGTGATAAAGTTAAAGACTTTTTTTAACAAAAAACACAATGTTAAAAATAGAATTTTTAAATGAATACAACAAAGAAATTTAATGGAGATTTAAGTTCTTTTTTAGTTATTAGTATTTGATTTTTTTTATATAAAACATGAAGTGGTTAATAGTCGTTTTGATAAATCTGTAACTTGTTTTTTAGGGCATTAACTTCTTCTTTCAGCTTTAATTGTTGTTGCAATAGGTTAAATACAACGTCAATTCCTTCGATATTTACATTTAATTCTTGATGAAGTCTAATCATTTTTTCAAGATCACTTATTTTATCTTGATGAATAAATTTATTGTTTTCAAAGGTTACTACTTTTATAAGTCCTATATTTTCAAGATCTTTTATAAATGAAATTTCAATTTTATAGTGAAAACAAATTGTTTCTATTAATATTAAATCTGAGTTATCCATTAGGTCTTATTTTTTGTAATTCTTTAAACAGTTCTATTTCCTTTTTACTTAATTTTGTTGGTATTTTAATAGTATAGGTAATAATTAAATCGCCAAAGACGCCTTCTCTTTTATAAACAGGAAACCCTTTTCCTTTTAATTTCACTTTAGTTCCTTGAGCAGTTCCCGGAGCAATTTTTAGTTTTACTTTGCCTTTAAAAGTATCAACAGTAATTTCTCCACCTAAAAGAGCAGTATATAAATCTAAAGCTACCGAAGTATATAAGTTATTACCATCTCTTTTAAATTGGGTAGTATTTTTTATACTAAATTTAATATATAAATCACCATTTGGACCTCCGTTTACCCCTTTGCCTCCTTTTCCTTTTATTTTAATAGTTTGCCCATCTGCAATACCTGCAGGAATTGTAAGTCTAATTTTTGAGCCATTAACGGTTAAAACTTGTTTATGAGATTGGTAAACATCTTTTATATTTAAATGCAGTTCGGCATTAAAATCTTGTCCTTTAAATTGTCTGCTACGTTGTTTAGAATAGGATCTTGAACCTCCAAACATAGATTCAAAAAAATCAGAAAAATCTTGTTCGGAATAGCTTCCTCCTGTACCTGAATAACTTCGAGATTGTTGTTGAGATTGTTGTTGCTGTTTGGCTTTTTCAAAAGCATCACTGTGTTTCCAATCCTTGCCGTATTTATCGTATTTTTTACGATTTTCAGGATTACTTAAAACCTCATTAGCTTCATTAACTTCTTTGAATTTTTTTTCAGCTTCTTTGTTATCAGGATTTAAGTCTGGATGGTATTTACGAGCTAATTTTCTATAAGCTTTTTTAATGTCTTTGTCGTTAGCAGTTTTATCAATTCCAAGTATCTTATAATAATCTACAAACTTCATGAAATGAATTTTTAGTGTTTTAATAAAATATATTTAGTTTTTCTAAACAGTAGACCACAACTAAATGAAATTAAAAAAGAGGTGTTTTTAAATACTAACTCAAACTCTTTTTAAAAACACCTCAAACCAAACTTTACCTTATTTATAGGAAAACTAATTAATCAATAATACCAAATGTAACTTTTGTATTTACTCGGTATTCTTTAATTTTATTATTGTTTACAGTAACCTGCATATCTACAACATATACAGATTTAATGTTTTTAACGGATTTAGCCGCTTCATTTATTACATTTTGAACGGCATCTTCAAAACTAACTTTTGAATTCCCTAAGATTTCAATAACTTTTAATACAGACATTTTAATTTAATTTAGATTAATAATAAGTGAATTTAAATTAAATATATACACTTGAAAATGATATTCCTCAAACCAATAATTGATAATAATCATTCCACAAATTATCTGGTAATTTTAACTTTAAGAATCTAAAAATTTATATTATGAAAAAAATAGTAATAATTATAGTACTTATTGCTTTAACAGGTTGTTCTTCTACACAATTTGTTGATAGTTGGAAAAACCCTGAAACTACTTCTTTTAATCCAAAAAAAGCGTTAGTTGTTGGTATTACAGATAACCTAACAGCTCGCAAAATTTTTGAAGAAGACTTTACAAGTGCTTTAAATTTTAGAAATATAAATGCAGTTGAAAGCACTACCGTTTTAAATGAAAGTTTTACAAGTTCAAAAAAAAGTGAGGAAGAAATTAATGAGATGATTCAAAATATATCTCGAGATGGTTTTGATGCTGTAGTAATTACAGTTGTAAAAGGTGTTGAAAAACAAAAAAGTTATTATGAGAATTATCCAAGGGTAGGTTTTGGATGGTCAAGATTTGGAAGGTATTATTATTGGTATCAAGACATTTATTATACACCAGGATATTACGAAATTTACGATGTTTATCATGTAGAAACATCAATTTACAATTTAAATGGTGCTGAAAATAAATCGCTTATTTGGGTTGGGTCGTTTAAAATTGTGGATCCTCAAACAATTTCTGTTACCGTAAAAGATTATGTTGATAGAATTATTGCCCAACTTGAAACCGAACAGCTAATTAGAAAAAGGTAACATTAAAATAGCTGTTTTTTGCTGTCATTATTTTTGTTTTTAATATGTGTTATGGGCTTAGGAGCAAATTAAATTCTGGACAGAAAATTGGGAGTATAAAAAACACAAACAAAAAGAATAATACAGACCAAATTACTCCCATTAGAATTGGATATGCAATAAGAGCACCTTTTACATTTGGTTTTAATGAGTGTGCAATTAACCCGTGAATTCCCATACTTAAAAACAGAAAAACAAGACTTGAAACTACAATTAAAAAAGTTTTGGAATAAGAATCTTTAATTGTATATAAATAGAATCCAAGCACTATGGAAATTACAATTAATATTTTATATATTCTTCTTGCCATTGCTATAATTATTTAAAGAGTTAGAGATTTAGAAAATGAAATATCCCAAAGTTATTTTCATTATAACTAATTAATGGGATTTTGCCATAAATTTCCATTTTTTTAACTAGATCCTGATGAAATATTTTTTTTAAGAAACCTGTATTTTCTCTTTCAAGCATAACTACCAAATCAGCACCTACATCTCCTAAAAATATTCTTAAGGATTCAAATATATCTTCGGAAAACAGCACTTTAAATTCAATTTTTAGATATGCTACTTTCTTTTTTAAAGTTGCTTTAAACTGTTCCATTTGTAATTCTCCAGCATATTCTTTCTTAGTGGCAATATGAACCACTTTTATTGTAGCATCGAATACCTTTGCAATTTCTGATATTTTTTTAATTACTTCAATATCTGCATCTGCCTTAAAGTCTGTAGCATATACTATTGTTTTAATGTGATTATAATTAACATCTTCCGGAACTGCCAACACCAAACAATGCGCCTTATTAATAAGTTGTCTTGTTGTATTTCCCATAACAAGTTCTTTTAACAAACTTGTACCTTTCATTCCTGCAATAATCATAAATGCATTAATTTCATCAGCTTTTGAGACAATACCATTAACAACAGATTTATTTTCCACAACCTCAAAACTCAAATTCATTTCTTCGAGATTATTTCCTAAATGTTGTTTACAAAATTTTTCAAGTTCTGAAAGTTTTTGCTTTAAAGTGTTTTCTTCCAAATGAGGAAGTGGCTCTTGAACCTTTGTGCCTAAAACGGTGGGATAATCAAACACGTGAATTGCCGAAAGACTGGCATCCATTTTTTTACTAAATGCCTGGGCATATTTTAATGCCGTAATAGCATTCTTAGAATAATCTATGGCCAATAAAATTGTTTTCATGACTTAAAAATTTAGTGTTTTGGTATTGCACCTCCTATATCCATTATTTGATATCCTTCTGGAATTTAAAAACTTGTTGCATTTGGTGTCCAAGGTTCAATGTCTTTTACCTCCATTCCAGATTTTTCAATACCATCAATATGATTAATTATTTTTATTGGGAATTTATATTTTTCAGAAAACCAAAGTGTAAACATTTTTTGAGTTGGGTTTTCTTTATTCCAAAGTATAGATTTTACACATTCAATACCATTAATTGTTTCTTTACCAACAACTTTTAAAAGCTCACTATTTTTATAATTTTGGTAAGCTTGTAGAGGATCATTACCCATACTCATTGGACTTTCAGCAATAGTTTTCATTGCCATTTTTTCTTGGGGCATTAAAATAATAACTTCTTTAGTGTCTGTTTTTACAATAATTACACCTGCTCTTCCGTCTTCGTTAAATTCATATTTGTAACCATTTTCAGCTGCATAAACTGTGAAAACACCTTCTTTATTGAGTGTGTTAAACACCATTTTAGCCTTAAACTGGCTAGTGCCTATAAATCCAACAAGAAGAAATAAAATTGCGGATAATTTTAATACTTTTTTTTTCACTGTTTTTTAATTAAAAATTCTTTTCATTAAAACTAATTAAAGGCAATAAAGCCAAAGATTCCATTTCTTTAACTAAATCGTTATGAAAAATTTTATTCAAAAAAGTTTTAACATTGTTGCGTTCTAACATTGCAATCATATCAGCTTTAACTTCATTTAAATATAATCTCAAAAAATGGAGAGTATCATTAGAACTATAAATGTTAAAATCTATTTTAGTGTAGTTAACACGTTGCAATAACATTTCTTTAAACCATTCCATTTGAGTTGCACCATCTTTTTCACTTAGAGGTGAAATATGTATTACTTTAATTGTAGCATTAAAAACGGCAGCAATTTCTGTAAGTTTGGCAACAGCATAAATGTCTTCTTGTTCAAAAGCGGTAGCATAAACTATAGTTTTAAGTTTTTTTAATACAGCTTTTTCTGGAATTGAAAGTACAGGGCAAGGCGCTTTTGAGATAAGCCCTTTTGTGGTACTGCCTAGTAAAAAACTCTTTAATTTTCCTTTACCTTTCATTCCGTTAATTATTAATGAAGCATTTATTTTTTTAGCCTCAAAATTAATTCCCATAACTACTGAAGTATCTTCAATAACCTCCATTTCAATCTTTTTAGCCTCTAGGTTATTGCCTAAATGTTTTATACAAAAGTATTTTAGTTTAAAAAGTTTTTCCTTTTTTAATTCTTTTTCTGATAACAAATAAGGCTCGTTAATTGATGCACCCAAGGAAGTATTATTATACACATTTAATATGTATAATTTAGAGCCAATTTTAGAGTTTAAGGCATCTGCATATTTTAAAGCAGCTATGGCATTTGTTGAATAATCAACTGCACAAATAATTGTTTTCATACTTTTTTTTGTTTAATAAATTTAAAAAGCAAACTCTAAAAATTAAATGATATCTCTCAAGTTTTGAAGGTTTATTGATGATGTCGGTCATTTTATTCAATTTTTTAGTTTGATAATTTTAATGGTACAAAAGCTACTATCATGAAAAATGATTTAAAAGAATTAAGAAACAGACCAAATGGCAATTATATTTTTGATGCATCATGGCAAGATTTGTACATACTTACCAAACATTGGAAATCAGACCTATTATTTTATAAAGATGATTTAAGGTTTTTAGACAATTTAATTGATAAATATGTTATTTGGATTTCGAAAGAAGATGATTTAGAAAATGTTCGTGACATTGAAAAAAGTATTGTCAAAACAACTAAAGAATGTGATGTTTTATTACAAGGAATTAATAAACACTTAACTCATATTGAAGGGTTAATGGAAGATGCTTTTAAATATGATTCTCACAAGTTTAGAACAGAGCATCAACAACTGGAAAATGACATAACAAAATTTGTAAAAACCTTTAGAACCAATAGAAAAGAGGTTTTTGAAGTTACTAAACATTTGATAGAAAGCGATGAATTGATTAGAATTTTAACGAAAGCTCGCTAGTTATTAAACAACTATTTTTTAGGTTATGCTTAACGTATAAAAAAATGAAAAAGTGGAGATGGATTTTTGTTGGGCTTATAGTTATTGCTGTACTATTTTATATTAAAATAAAGCCAGCAATAGCTTCAAAAAACATTGAATTTACGTACATAAAATTGGAGAGTGGAACTATTGAAGCTATTGTATCTAGTACTGGTGCTTTAGAAGCTATTAATACAGTAGAGGTTGGAACGCAAATTTCTGGAACCATAAAAAAAATATATGTTGATTATAATGATAAAGTGCAGGCAGGACAACTGTTAGCAGAAATGGATTTGAAATTATTGAATACCAATTTAATAAGTGCACAAGCTAATTTAGCTATAAGCCAAACCCAGTTAGCGCATTCAAAAAAAGAATATGAACGAAATTTAGGATTGTTTAATAAAAATGTTATTTCAGAAAAAGATTTAGCCAATTATAAGTTTATTTATGATCAGGCAATTGGGGCAAAAAAAGCAGCAGAGGCAGCTGTTAAAAATATACAAGTCAGTATTGGTTATGCTAAAATAACTGCACCAATTAGTGGTACAATAACAGAACGAAGTGTGGAAGAAGGCCAAACAGTTGCAGCTTCTTTTGCAACTCCAAGAATGTTTATAATAGCAGAGGATCTTTCCAAAATGCAAATTCTTGCGGATGTAGATGAGAGCGATATTGGTTTTATTCGTGATAGTATGAAAGTACGTTTTACAGTTCAAACATATGCTGAGAAAGAATTTTATGGCGTTGTTAGC
Source organism: Lutibacter sp. (assembly GCF_040883305.1). GTDB lineage: Bacteria > Bacteroidota > Bacteroidia > Flavobacteriales > Flavobacteriaceae > Lutibacter. The sequence goes on along the minus strand of NZ_JBFLKT010000398.1, from coordinate 3,548 downwards.
CAAATACGGCTGCAACCAATTGAGATAAATAATGTAGTAAATTATCAGGTAGTAGTTGATGTTGATAACAAAAAAGGATTGTTGCTACCTGGAATGACCGCTAATTTGGAGTTTATTACCAAATCGGCAAAAGATGTGTTACTTATTAATAATTCTGCATTAAGATTTAGACCTAATGAGACAATGTTAAAAGAGGTTAAATCAAAATTAGAGGGGAAATCAAAAAATGTTCTTTCAGATTCATTGTATCAAAAGTTTAAAAAAGCTATTAACAATGAACAGTCTTACACTCCAAGTAATTTCAAAAAAGGATTACCATCCAATATTAATATTTTCTTTTATACAAATTCAGAAGGGAAACTGGATTTTAAATTTATAGAAATAGGAATAAAAACAGGCTTACAATCCGAAATAAAAAGGTTTCTAGATGGTTCACCACTATCAGAAGAATTAAAAGCAATTAATGGTATTAAATCTAAAAAATAAAAAAATGCCATCAAAAAAAGTAATAGAAACCAAAAAAGTATGTCGCGTTTTTAAAAATGGAGAAATAGAAGTACACGCAATAACAGATGTAGATTTAATAATAGAAGAAGGAGAATTTGTTGCCATTATGGGTGCTTCTGGATCGGGTAAATCAACATTTTTAAATATTTTAGGTTGTTTAGATAAACCAACATCTGGTGATTATTATTTGGATGGAGTACATGTTAATGAGTTAAATAAGAATCAGTTAGCAGATATAAGAAATCAAAAAATAGGATTCATTTTTCAAAGTTATAATTTATTGTCAAGAACAACTGCCTTAGAAAATGTTGAATTGCCTTTGGTTTATAATAGAACAGGAAGATTTTCTAATTCAAAAGAACTGGCAAAAAAAGCGTTGGAACAGGTTGGCTTGGGAGATAGATTAAATCATAAAACAAATCAACTTTCAGGAGGAGAACAACAACGCGTGGCAATTGCACGAGCCTTAGTAAATGATCCTGCTTTAATTCTTTCTGATGAAGCTACTGGAAATTTAGACAGTAAAGCAAGTATTGATGTAGCCGATTTGTTTGTTGAATTAAATAATAAAGGAAAAACCATTGTAATGATTACTCACGAGCCCGAAATTGCTCAGTTTGCTAAACGGATGATTTATCTGAGAGATGGACGAATTTTAACTGATGAGATTATAAAAAATAGAAGCACTAAAGAAAGTGCATTAAAAGATTTGGAGTTAACGGCTTAACCATTTAAAATGAAACAATTATTAAAAACATTTAAAGTAGCCTTTCAAGCGATTTTTAAAAATAAAACACGCAGTTTATTAACTATGCTTGGAATAATTATAGGTGTTGCCGCGGTAATTATGACAATTTCAGCTGGTGAAGGAGCAACTAAGCAAGTTCAGGATGAAATAGCTGGCTTGGGAACTAATTTACTAATGATTTATACTAAAACGGAACATCGGGCAGGTGCACATGTTAGAATGGGAAGACCAATAAATAAAAAAGATTTTGAGATGTTACAAAAGAACTCAGTTTGGATTTCAAAATTATCGCCTTTAGTAGTATCAGTGGCTCAAGCTATTGGTCCAAATGGGTATAAATCTATTGCAATTTATGGAGTGTCCGATCAATATTTTGATATTTTAAGTAGAGATTTGTTAACTGGTGAATACTTTAAAGAAGAGGATGTGAAAAATGCAGGAAAAGTATGTGTAATAGGTAAAACTATTAAAGATGAATTATTTTTAGATTTAGACCCAATTGGTAGGCAAATTAGACTAGATAAAATTCCATTTACGGTGGTTGGATTCTTAAAAGAGGAAGGAAAAGGAACGATGGGACAAGATCAAGATGATATTATTTTGGCACCTTATACAACAATTCAAAATCGATTGCACGGTCATAGAAGAGGTTATGATATTATAATGGCAAGTGCAATTAGTGAAGATCATATTATTGACGCTAAAATTGAAGCTACAGAATTACTTAGAGAATCTCATAGGATTTTAGAAGGAGATGAAAATGACTTTGAAATTACTACTCAAATTGAATTGCAAGAAATTACTGGAAATATTACAGGTGTTTTAACCATTCTTTTAGGTGCAATAGCAAGTATTTCATTATTGGTTGGAGGTATTGGAATTATGAATATTATGTTGGTATCCGTAACGGAACGAACACGAGAAATTGGAACTCGTTTAGCAATTGGAGCTAGAGAAAGTGATATTTTAACTCAGTTTTTAATAGAAGCGGTTACATTGAGTTTGGCTGGAGGAACATTAGGTGTTTTACTTGGTATTATTGGAAATCAGATAATTTATAAAGTTACAAATTTTTACATACCAACAATGCTTTATTCAATACTAATTGGTTTTGGGTTTGCAGCTTTTGTAGGAATTGCTTTTGGGTATTTTCCAGCCAAAAAAGCGGCTAAATTAAATCCTATAGATGCATTAAGGTATGAATAGAAAAAATTTAAAGATTATGAGAAATTTACAAAAAGTACTTAAAGAAATAACAGAATTAACCTTAGAAATTGAAAATAATTATCCAGAATTATATCAGTTTTTGGAGGAGAATCCACTTGCAATTCCTTCAGAAAATAGCCCTGAAATCAATAAAAAAGTGATGCAAGATTATTTAGAGAGTTTAAAGCTATTATTGGCACATCATATAGAAACTCATAAAATCAAGAAATAGTAATTTATTAAAATTAAGATAAATAATGAGATTTGTTTTTGGCATTATTATAATAATTCACGCACTTATACATCTATTGGGTTTTTTAAAAGCATTCCAATTGGCCGAAATTAATCAACTTTCACAAAGTATTTCAAAACCAATTGGAATGCTTTGGTTGTTTGTGGCTTTATTATTTGGATTGACTGCCACGCTTCTATTTTTAAAAAAAGATTGGTGGTTCATACTAGCAGGCATTGTAATTATACTATCTCAAATACTCATTATAATGCTTTGGAAAGATGCCAAATTTGGGACTATTGGGAATGTTATTATTCTGTTAGTAAGTATTTCAGCTTTTGGAAATCATCAATTTAATAAAATGGTTGAAAACGAATCAAGTCAATTACTTCAGAATATTAAAGTTGAAAATGTTGCTATTATTTCTGAAAAAGATATTTCGCATTTACCTGAAATAGTTAAAAAATGGATGCGTAATTCTGGCGTTGTAGGTAAAGCCAAAGTGGTATCTGTTAGTTTAAAACAAAAAGGGACTATGAAAACAAAGCCTCAAAGCAAATGGATGGCTTTTTCAGCTAAACAATATTTTGATGTTAAAAATCCTGCGTTTATTTGGTCAACAATAGTTGATTGTTTACCAATGGTTAAAATGGTTGGACGTGATAAATTTACCAATGGAGAAGGCGAAATGTTAATCAAATTAGCATCAATAATACCAGTTGTAAATGAAGGAAAAAACGAAAAAATAAATGTTAGTGCAATGATTCGGTATATGGCGGAAATGACTTGGTTTCCTTCAGCTGCTTTGGAAAATTATATGACTTGGGAAGGAATTAATTCAACTTCTGCTAAAGC
>NZ_JBFLKT010000047.1:0-5174 GCF_040883305.1 Lutibacter sp. | reverse complement strand
TCGTTATCATCGTCTAATTGACTGTCGGAACAACCTGTTGTGCTTACATCTTCTCCTGGTGGTGTATCCTCACAAAGGTCAATACTATTTTCTACACCATCATTATCATCATCTAATTGACCGTATGAACAACCGTTTTCATCAACATCCTCCCCACTTGGAGTGTTTGGGCAGATGTCTAAATTATTATAAACGCCGTCATCATCATCATCTAATTGACTACCGGAACAACCTGTTGCATTTACATCCTCTCCAGTTGGTGTGTTTTCGCAAGTATCAATACTATTTTCTACACCATCATTATCATCATCTAATTGACCAATAGAGCATCCATTTGTATCAACATCCTCTCCAGTTGGTGTGTTTGGACATAAATCATCTTCGTTTAAAACACCATCGTAATCAATATCATCATTATTTTCTGCAATTATTTTAAAACTATCAACCGTCCATCGTGTTGGTTCAGCTGAAGAGTAGTATTTAAAAGCAATATAAACGGTCCCCGTAATAGAGCTAATATCTACATTAGAAAAAGTATATATTTCTTGGGTTCCACTTCCATTGGAGTGCTCAGGAATATTGATATTTGGCATTGGGATCCATGTAAAATCACTTGGGTCGCTGGAACCATCATAATCTGAAGAATAAACTAATTCTAGCGTGGAATCTCCATAAGCTGCATCTGTATAAAAACTAAGTTTTTCAGCTTCATTTTCGTCGAAGTTAATAGGAGTGGAAGTAATTAACCAATCTTTACTTAAAACATCTTGTTGATATCCGTTTATACCTATAGAGCCCGTATTGTTTTCTCCATATTGTGTTTCGCATTCCCAGTTTTTGTTACTTGCTTCACTATAAGTATAAAAAGCTAAGTCGCTGCAATTACTGAAATCTTCATTTATTAAATAAGTTGGCCCTTCTAATGTAGTTATATTTATAGTTGCACCAACTTCAGATAAATTTGAAGAAGCATCTCTGGCTTTTACAGTAATAGCATAAGTGGTACTTGAAGTTAACCCTGAAATTATTGAAGAAGTTGAAAAGGCAGTTTTTAAATATTCACCATCTAAATATATTAAGTAATCTATAACGCCGACATTATCTGTTGCGGCATCCCAACTAATTTCTACAGATTCGAATGTTGTATTTGAAGCTATTATATTTGTTGGTGAAGTTGGAGCTTCAGGATCTGAAGAGTTATTTAAACTCCATTTATCTTCTGCATTAACACCACCCCAAATTAAAGTTGCTAAATATGGATTGTCTATAAAAGGATTTCTATTTCCTTGCACGGTTTCAATATAATCGTTTCGTTGGTTTTCAACCTCTGAAACTGGATCTTCAATATTCCAGTTTAAAAATAAAGCTATCATATTTGGATCATCTGTTAAAGCTGTTCCAAAACCACTGTTAATTGGTAAACATTGCGTTTGTGAAACTTGAGATCCAGTCCCGTTATAACGCAAATACATATACATTACAATACGAGCTACATCGCCTTTCCATTCATCACCTGGATACCAACCTCCATTATTTGAAATTCCAGAGTTTCCAGCACCATCGGTAAACTTTCTATTGCTTCTAGTTGAATTTCTTTGAGTGTCTGAAGGTCTTAAATTATGCACATCTGTTCCAGGTCCAGGTTCATCGGTACCCAATTCTGGGTTTGCTAAAGATTTTGCAAAAACATGTTCTCTATTCCACGTTCCAGTAGTTCCGCCAGTATCTTGTAAATTTTTATTACGTGATCTATCTGTATCAGTTATTCCATCATTATTGTCAAAGCCATAAATTAATAATACGTTTGAAGTATTATCTGGATCTTCATCTACTTGTTTTAAAACATCCCAAGTGTCGGTAGAACTTGAAGAATATGGTATTGCAGAATGTGTAGCAATAATCCTGTTAGAAAGTTCTATAAACAAATCATTTTCAGTTTTTGTAAAATCAAGACCGTTATAAAAAGGTTGAATTTGTCCGTAAAAGGGAATAAATGATATAAAAAGTAATATTGAAAGTATAGTTTTTTTCACGATAAGTGATTTTTAGTGCTTATTAAAAAATAATGTGGCTACAAATTTATTATTAATTTTTGATTTTGGGTACTTATATTAATAACTTAATAGTTAATATACATAAATAATAAAAACACCCTCAATAAATTGAAGGTGTTTATTTTTTTAGCTTAAAATGGGATTTTAATTTTTCTATTCTTTAATAATTTTTAGCACAACAGGTTCTTCTAGGTAAACTTTAGCAAAGTACAAACCAGTTGAATTATTAGAAATATTTAATTGAATTTTACCATTATTAATTGTGTAATTTTTTACCGAAACTAACTGCGATTGTAAATTATATATTTCAATTTTTACATTTTTTTGAGAAACTGGTAAAGCAATTTCAAAATTCCCTTTTGTAGGGTTTGGATATGCAATAATTTCATTAAATAAATTAACTGTTTTTGCAAAAACACCTTCGCATAAAATATTAGATTTTACTAGAATTCTATCTCCATGCTTTACATCAACAGTAAATATAGGTGAAGCTGTTTCGAAAGCAATTTTATTATTTATAGATACTATAAATGGTCCTGTTCCCTGTTCAATTTCAATGGAGGCTTTTCCAGAATTTACCGCAACTTTACCTGATATTGTAATCCCTTCCTCTATTACTACATCATAACATTGTTCGAAATTTTCTCCTTCTACACCAATACAAATAGTGTAATTTCCAGGATTTAAATTTGTGTTTTGCAATGTTGCGGCAGTGCCATTTAATGTAACTATATAGTTATGTGTTTCTATAGCTGAAATTAAAATTTGACCATTATTTTTATTTGGGCAAGTTTCACTAATAGTTTCTATAGTGAAATTATTTGCAGGCAATGAAAAAATTGGACACCCTACACTATCTACAACACTTCCTAAAGGTGTTTCAGGACAAATATCAACATCATTAAAAACCCCATCTTTATCATCATCATCGCTAATAACAGTAACACCACAAATTTCGACACTCCAACTTTGGATACTTCCTACATCTTCAGGGCCGCCGTCAATAGCTTGTAAAATCCAAGTGCCATAAGATTCCTCATTATTAAAACTTGATAAATCTCCTTGAGGTTTATAGGCTCCTGTAAAAGGAGGAACTCCTACAGTTATAGATGTATTAGCATCATTATCAAAAATAGTATTCGTATAATCTAAACCTTCATCTCCATTATTTGCTGATAATAGAACTTTTGTTCCCGTTGGGCTAATTAAATATAAAGTTAAATCACCAACCCACTCATGAGGTGCGGTTACAGTAACATTAACATCTGTAATTATTTTATTAGTTGTTATATTTATTATTGAATTTACTCCAGTTAAATCATTATCAGGTACATCAACTGGTTTACTTTTAGAGATATCCGGGTCGCAAATTACATTTGCAGTTGTAAAACTATTAGGACTAGAAAAATCACTTTCACCACAATTATTAATCCCTTTTACTCTCCAATAATAGGTTGTATTAGATTCAAGTAATTCAGGTATAAAATGCGTAGAATTTAAAGTGGCTGTTTCTATAATAGTTGCAAATAATAAATCAGAAGCAATTTCAATAGTATAATTTTTAATATTTTCGCTAGCCACCCAATTTATATTATAAGGCTCTAATAATCCGCTACTTTCATTTTCTGGAAAACTTAATGTTGGTGAAATTATCTCAGATGAAAATACATTTAAGCCGGTAACAGTATTTTTGGTGGTTGAAGCAGATGTGCCTGTTACAGAAATATTATATTCGCCAACAGTATTGCTTTCTATTCCTGTTATTTTCATTGTAACAGCAGTATTATTAGTACTCGTAGTTAAAGGGTTAAATGTTACTGTTGCTCCTTCTGGTAATCCTGTTGCAGAAAAAGTAGTTTCTTCATTAAAATCTAAAAAGGTATTATAGGTCATATTGTAAACAACCTCGTTTGGTGCACACGTTTCAAGGTTAAAGGATTCGAAATTCATAATAAATTCTGAAGATTGTACAGAAATATTTGCCAAGTTTACGTTAAAAAAGATGTTACCAACACTTTCTATTTTAATCCTTCCAGTTGTGGTTGTAACATTTGGACTTACAATGGTATGAGAGCCATCATTAGGTATATTTGAAGCAAGTGTAATAGGGTATGTTTGACCTCCGTCATTTGAAAATAAAATATTTACGTGAGAACAGTTTACAGGTTCGCTATTTGTATTTGCAACATCCCAATTAATTGTTTGAGCAGTACCAGCATCCCAGCTTTCTTGAGTGATTTGAGAAGTTATTTTAAAACTACCTGCACTATCTGAAAATGTTATTAAAGTTTCATCACTGGCAGTTTGACCTCCATTTTCATTATTATCTCTAACGGTAAGAGCAAATGTCATAGTTCTAGAGACAGATGGTAAAACCTCCCATTGATTGGCAGTATTACCCCCTAAAATAGTTGACATATTTGGAAATGTTCTTTCAGGATTTTCATTAGGTTGCATAGATCTAAACGCTGGACCAACAGTTGCTGTTGATACTAACGGGTATTCAGTAGCTTCAGCATCAATTTGTTCCCAGGTGTATGTTAGCAAATCTCCGTCTTCATCTGTCGCATTTGCCTTTAAAGCAAATGGGGTTGAAACGGGTATTGTATAATCTTGAAGGCTTTCAACTATAGGTGTATTATTATTTGTGTCAGAAAGTGTACCGCAGATACTGCTATTTCCTGCTGAAATATTTGCCCACATTTCTTGAATGCTTACATAATGGAAATATGAATCAGCTAAAAATTGGATGTTATTTGGCGAACATAAACCAGAGTAGGCCATAATAGTAGAGCCACTTCCAGGCTCAACTGATGTTGCCGCACTTCTGTTACCTCCGCAGCCTCCTGTTTCGGCATTGAATGTGTGTCGTGCACCGTATTGATGTCCCATTTCATGCGAAACATAATCGATATCATAAGCATCTCCAATAGGATTACTTGATCCTGTAATTCCTCTAGCTTTTCCTGTAAAAGTACAAGGAGAATTTAATTGCGCTAGTCCACCTCCACCAGTACTAAAAGTATGCCCAATATCAAAATTATTAGTTCCAATTGTGCTGTTAATTACAGTCTGACTTTCATTAATTAGTTCTTGTGAATCATCATTTGTAAAATTATC
>NZ_JBFLKT010000046.1:0-8578 GCF_040883305.1 Lutibacter sp. | reverse complement strand
GTTTCAGCGTGGTATTTGTGGGTAGTTATAGCAAATTCAAAATTAAATAATTGGTGTTTTAATTCATTAAAAATTAAAGGCCATTTCTTTTTTGAAGCTCCGTTACCCGAAGTAGGATTTACAATAACAAACCATTTTTTATTCATTTAATAAAATCTTAAAAGCGCCCCAAAATACAAATTGTTATTTATATAACTTATTATTAACTTATATGAAGTGTAATTATTTGTACTTTTGATATCAATAAAATTAAAAAAATGTCGAAGAAAAAATCGAATTACAAAAAGAAAGGCAACATAATCAAGGATTTAACCAGAAAAATATTACAACTTTTAAATAAGGAAGGAAATTCTTTAAATTATAAACAAATTGCTGCAAAATTAGATGTTACGGATGCTAATGGGCGCAATCAAATAATTCAAAAATTAGAAGAATTAAAAGGACAGCAAAAAGTTGATGAAGTTGAAAGAGGAAAATTTAAAGTTGTGCCTAAAGATAAATATTACATTGGCGTTTTAGACGCTACTACAAACGGAAATGCTTATTTTATTTGCGATGAATTAGAACATGATATTTATATTCCATCTCGAAATTTAAATAGAGCTTTAGATAAAGACACCGTTAAAATTTATCTATATAACCGAAGAAATAGCAAAAAAGAAGAAGGAGATGTTGTAGAAATTATAAAACGTGCAAAAACCGAATTTGTTGGTGTATTACAATTAAACAAAAATTTTGGTTTTTTAGTTGCTGATGATATAAAAATGTATGCGGATTTATTCATTCCAAAAAATAAATTAAAAGGGGCTGAAGATGGTGTAAAAGTACTAGCAAAAATGACCGATTGGCCCGGAAATTCTAAAAATCCATTTGGCGAAGTTTTAGAAATTTTAGGAATGCCAGGAGATCACGAAACCGAAATTCATTCTATTTTATTAGAATACGGTTTACCATATAAATTTCCAGAAAATGTAGAAGCTGAAGCTGGTAAACTTTCTTTTGAAATTACCGATGAAGAAATTGCAAAACGAAGAGATATGCGTAAAGATTTAACTTTTACCATAGATCCAAAAGATGCAAAAGATTTTGATGATGCCTTGTCTTTTGAAGTATTAGAAAATGGAAATTATGAAATAGGAATTCATATTGCAGATGTTTCACATTATGTGCAGGAAAATACCATTTTAGAAAAAGAGGCATACCACAGAGCAACTTCGGTTTATTTAGTGGATAGAGTAGTGCCAATGTTACCAGAAGTATTGTCAAATGGTGTGTGTTCTTTACGTCCAAATGAAGAAAAATTAACCTTTTCTGCAGTTTTTGAAATGAATGAAAAAGGTCATGTTTTAAACGAATGGTTTGGTAGAACTATAACCTATTCCGATAAACGTTTTGCCTATGAAGAAGCTCAGGAAATTATTGAAAATAATGCCGTCACTTCGAGCGCAGTTGAGAAGTCAGCCTTAAATTGCGAAGTTTCTTCTGATATATCAATTACAGGTGAAAGTTATACAGTAGCACCAGAAATTGTAACAGCTATTTTAAAGTTAAATAAACTTGCAAAAATAATGCGTAAAAAGCGTTTACAGCAAGGTGCAATTACATTTGACAGGGTAGAGGTTAAATTTAATTTAAATGAAAAAGCAGAACCAATTGGTGTGTTTTTTAAAGAATCTAAAGATGCTAACAAACTAATTGAAGAATTTATGTTGTTAGCAAACAGAAAAGTGGCTGAATTTGTTGGGACCAAAAAAGGAGTTCCAAGTAAAAATACGTTTATTTATAGAATTCATGATGAACCGGATGAAGACAAATTAATGTCGCTTCAAACTATTGTAAGTAAGTTTGGTTATAAAAATAAAATTGACTTAAAAAACAAGAAAACAACTTCTTCTTCATTAAATCAATTATTACAAGATGTGCACGGTAAAGGTGAGGCAAACCTTATTGAAACCTTAACTGTACGCTCTATGAGCAAAGCGGTTTATACAACGGATAATATTGGTCATTATGGTTTAGCTTTTGATTATTACAGTCATTTTACATCACCAATTCGTCGTTATCCAGATGTAATGACACACCGTTTATTACAACATTATTTAGAAGGTGGAAAATCTCCAAAAGCTGAGGCATACGAAGAGAAATGTAAGCATGCATCTGAACAAGAATATATGGCTTCAAAAGCAGAACGTGATTCTATAAAATATATGCAGGTTAAATATATGGAAGATCATAAAGATCAGGAGTTTGAAGGAGTAATTTCTGGTGTAACCGAATGGGGAATTTATGTTGAAATTATAGAAAATAAATGTGAAGGAATGGTGAGAGTGCGTGAAATAAAAGACGATTATTATTTATACGATGAAAAACAATATGCTTTAGTTGGGCAATCAACTAAAAATTTATACCAACTAGGAGACCACGTTTTAATTAAAGTAAAACATACCGATTTAGAACGAAAACATTTAGATTTTACTTTATTAGATAAGATTGAGAAATAATTAACTTAAAAGGCACAATTATTGATTTAATAAAAAGTTATAATTAAAAAATCAATAATATATCATGAAAAAATTAATAGTATTACTAGTGCTAATTACCACAGTTGGTTTTGCACAAGAAAAAATTACAACAAATTTAGGCGATTTTCATACCTTAAAAGTCTATAACGGTTTAACAGTTGAATTACAAAAAGGAGCAACATCAAAAGTCGAAATAACAGGATCACAATCTAAAGATGTTTCTATAAAAAATGTAGATGGAGTACTTAAAATTCGTTTACATTTTCCGGATAGTTTTACTGCTGAAGATGTAAAAATTGTATTGTATTATGATAAAAATTTAGATGTTTTAGACGCTAATGAAGGAGGAACAATTTTTTCTGATGCAACAATAAAACAGCAACATATTGAAGTTAAAGTACAAGAAGGAGCTAAAATTTATTTAGCAGTTGATACAAAACATTTAACTGTAAAAGCAGTTTCTGGAGGTATTATAGAATTAACAGGAACAACTGAAAATCAAAATATTGAAGCAACAACGGGAGGTATTTATAAAGCTTTCGAATTACAAAGTAAACAAACCATAGTTACTTCAGCTTCTGGTGCAAATGTAGAAGTTAAAACAAGCGAAATTTTAGATGCTAAAGTACGTTTTGGTGGTAATATTCATTATAAAGGAACTCCAGAAGTACTAAAAACTAAAAAAGTTATTGGTGGTGTAATTAAAGATAAAAACTAAATCTGAACTTTATTAAAGTTAGGTTTTGAATAAATTACTATATTTGTAACTCAAAATTTAAATTTATGAATGCATTATATATATTTTTAGGATTAGTTGGACCTTGGCAAATAGCAATAATTGTTGTTTTAGTGTTGTTATTATTTGGTGGTAAAAAGATACCTGAGTTAATGAAAGGTCTAGGTGGCGGAATTAAAGAATTTAAAAAAGCTACTCAAGAGGACGACGATGAGGAAAATAAAAAAGTAGAAGATAAAAAATAATATATAAATTATTTTATTCAAAAAAACCTGTACAATTTGTACAGGTTTTTTTGGTTTATATTAAATTTTTACCGCTGTACCAGAAGCTGTTACCATTAACATACCTCCATTTTTACCAACAGTTTCGTAATCTAAATCAATACCAATTACGGCAGTTGCACCCAATTTAAAAGCCTGTTCTTCCATTTCTTTTAAAGCGGTTTCTTTGGCTTCTCTCAACACTTTTTCATAAGATCCAGATCTTCCACCAACTATATCTCTAATACCTGCAAAAAAGTCTTTAAAAATATTAGCACCAATAATGGTTTCACCAGAAACAATGCCTAAATAATCTTTTACAGGATGTGTTTCTAAAGTATTTGTAGTTGATAAGATCATTATTTTTTAGGTTTTTTAGGAACTTCATTTTTAGCTTCAGTTAATGTATTTGCTGCTACTAAACTAGTAACCATATCATTTAACATACCACTGGCTGCAGTTGGGTCGTTTGGTAACAAAATTAAATTAGATCTTGTGTCAGACCCAATACTTTGTAAAGTATCGTAATGTTGTGTAATAATAATTAATGCAGAGGCTTCTTGGCTATTAATTCCTGCTCTGTTTAAAACCACCACACTTTCTTCTAAACCACGGGCAATTTCTCTACGTTGGTCGGCAATACCCTTTCCTTGTAAACGTTTACTTTCAGCCTCAGCTTTTGCTCTTTCAACAATTAAAATACGTTGCGCATCACCTTCGTGCTGTGCAGCAATTTTTTCTCTATCAGCCGCATTAATACGGTTCATCGCTATTTTTACCTTTTCATCAGGATCAATATCAGTTACTAACGCTTTAATAATATCGTATCCATAATCAAGCATTGCTTGTTTTAAATCGCGTTGAATAGCTAAGGCAATTTCTTCTTTTTTCTCAAAAACATCATCTAATATCATTTTTGGAACTTCAGCACGCACAACATCAAAAATAAAGGCTGTAATTTGTTCATGTGGATTTTGAAGTTTGTAAAAAGCATCGTACACGTGATCTCTTCTAATTAAAAATTGTACTGAAATTTTTAAATGCACAAAAACATCATCTTTTGTTTTAGTTTCAACAATTACATCTAACTGTTGCACACGCAAACTAACACGCCCAGCAACTTTATCAACAATTGGTATTTTAAGTTGTAAACCAGCTCCTCGGATACTTTGAAATTTTCCAAAGCGTTCAATTACTGCATTTGTTTGTTGTTTAACGGTAAATAAGCCTGTAACAACAATTAAAACAAGAATAAAAATAAAAATATACGTTCCAATCATTTTCTAATTTTTTAAAGATTAATAAGAGATTTAAAGATACAATGTTTTAAAATTGAATTCAAAACTTATTGTATCTATTTGTTGTTAAAAAAATATAAATGTTACACACAATAGTAAAGAAATTAAAAATGTGATTTTTAAATTATTTATAATCACTCAAAATTAGATGATGGTATAGGATGAAATTTTTAAAATAACTAACTTTAAAGATTAGTTATAAAATATTTTAAAACATTTAAAATGAAACAATCAATTAATTTTAAATTGAATTCAAAAAATGTTACTGTGGAGGTTCAAGGAGATGAATCTTTATTAACAGTCATTCGTACTTATTTAGATGAAACAGGAACTAAATATGGCTGTGGATTGGGAGATTGCGGAGCTTGTACTGTTCTAGTAAACAACGATGTAACTCGATCTTGTATGGCATTTATTGAAGATATTGAAGGAAAAGAAGTAATTACAATTGAAGGTATTGGAACAAGTACAGATTTACACCCAATTCAAGAAGCTTTTGTACAAACCGATGCACTTCAATGTGGTTTTTGTACACCTGGAATGATAATGAATGCATATGGACTTTTATTAAAAAATCCGAACCCAAATCGTAATGAAATAATTACAGCAATGGATACTAATTTATGCAGATGTGGTTCGTACGGTAGAATTATAGAAGCCATTGAAAAAGCGTCAAAACAACTCTCTAAAACACTATAATTATGAAACCAGATAAAATTGATGCACTCTATTTTAGTGATGTAAATGAACCTATTTCTTTAGACAGAAGAGACTTTCTTAAAAAGTTAGGTGGTGGTATAATTGTAGTTTTTTGTTTAGGTAAATTGTCATTATTAGACGGTTGGGGACAAAATAGTTCCAATGATGCACTAAATTTTAATGCTTATATCCGCGTTAAAGAAGATGGAAGTATAAATTGTTATACGGGAAAAATTGAAATGGGACAAGGAATTGTAACTTCCTTAGCGCAAGTTGTTGCAGATGAACTTAGTGTTCCTATCAATTTGATTGATATGGTAATGGGCGATACCGAATTATGTCCTTATGATGCTGGTACTTGGGGTTCTTTAACCACTCGTTTTGCCGATCCTGTTTTAAGAGCAGCTGCGGCAGAGGCACGTGAAATATTAATTGATTTAGCAGCAACTAAATTAGGAGTTTCAGAAGCTAATTTAAAACTTGATAATGGTGTTATTTATGAAGCGGAAAATCCTTCAAATAAAGCAACTTATGCCGAATTAACTAAAGGTAAAAAGATTGTTAAAACTCTTGAAAAGAAACCAGACATTAAAAGAGCAAGTGAATTTAAACTAATTGGAAAGCCTATTATCAGTACTGATGCTATTGCTAAAGTTACCGGAACCGCCATGTATTCAGGTGATATTAAATTACCAGGAATTGTATATGCAACAGTAGTTCGGCCAAAAATTGTTGGTTCAAAAAAACTTACAGTTGATGCATCTCAATTAGAAGGCTTTTCTGGAGTTCAATTGGTTAATGAAGGTGATTTGGTTGCGGTGGTGCATTCAGATCCGGAAATATCGTTAAAAGCATCAAAAAAAGTAAAAGTTTCTTGGGATGCTCCGGAACAAAAAATGAACAACGAAACTATTTTTAACTATTTAGAAGAAAATATTAAAGACAGTGATATTTTTCAAGAAGAAGGTTCTTTAGAAGTTGGAAAACAACATTCAAAATCCATTTTAAAAGCACAATATAAAGATGGTTATAAAGCCCATGCACCAATGGAAACTCATTCGGCGACTTGTTATTTTGAAGATAATAAATTAACTATTTGGACTTCCAGTCAAACTCCTTTTGGAACACAAGATCAATTGGCAAGAGCCTTAGAAATTCCGAAAGAGAATGTACACGTGAAACAAATATTTTTAGGTGGTGGTTTTGGTGGAAAAATTTACAACCAACAAGCTATTGAAGCTGCTTTAATTGCCAAAAGTTGTAAAAAACCAGTACAATTAGTTTGGAGTAGAAGAGAGGAATTTATGTACGATAAATTTAGACCAGCTGCTGTTATGAATGTAACATCGGGTGTAGATGAAAATGGAAAATTAAATTTATGGGAATTCGATATTTATTGTGCAGGAACACGTGGAACAAAATTATTTTACGATGTTGAAAATAACAGAACCAGAATGTTTAATGAACGTGATATTCATCCATTCGGAACTGGAGCTTGGCGTGCTCCTGGAAATAATTCAACAACATTTGCGCGTGAATCTCATATTGATGTCACAGCTTTTGAAGCAGGAATAGATCCGTTAGAATTCAGACTAAAAAACCTGAAAAGTGAAAACATGATTGCTGCGCTAAAATTAGGTGCAGAAAAGTTTGGCTGGAATAGAACAAAAAAAGAAGGTCACGGTTTTGGAATTGCACTTGGAGAAGATGCAGGAACAAGTGTTGTTATGATGGCAGAAGTACATGTTGATAAAGAAACAGGAATTGTAACCCCAATTAAAGTGGTTTGTTCACAAGATATGGGTCAAGTTGTGAATCCACATGGTGCAACTTTACAAACTGAAGGAGGAATTACAATGGGATTAGGATATGCTTTGTATGAAGATATTGAGTTTAACGGAGGTCTGGTAAAATCTAGAAATTTCAGCAATTATACCATTACAAAATTTTCAAATACTCCAGAAATAGAATGTGTTTTTATGGATAAAATGGATTCTAAACCTCAAGGTGGTGGAGAACCTGCTATTATTTGTGTTGGTGGAGCTATTGCAAACGCAGTATTTGATGCTTGTGGAGCCAGAGTAACTAGAATGCCAATAACACCGGAAAGAGTTTTAAAAGCATTGAATAAGGAGTAAAATTCTTTTGATTAAAATAGTTGTAAAATGTGATTTCTCACTATCGTTCGAAATGACAAATTAACCTTTCTTGTCATTCCGTCAAAGGAGGAATCATATTATATTACTCAATATTTAAAAGGTTGAAGAAGATTCTTAACAATTTCTAAAATAGATTCTATTGATTTTAATTAGAAGCTTGTTATATTTGCTTTTATGAATAAAATGTATAAAAATTCTGAAGAATCAGAAGTTATTTTAACCGAATTAATGTTACCATCACATTCCAATTTTAGTGGTAAAATTCATGGTGGATTTATTCTATCGTTAATGGATAAAGCTGCATTTGCTTCGGCATCTAAATTTTCTAGTCAATATTGTGTTACTGCATCTGTGAACCGAGTAGATTTTTTAAATCCTATAGAAGTTGGAGAATTAGTAACCCTTCAAGCTAGAGTGAATTACGTTGGAAAATCTTCAATGGTTGTTGGTATTAGAGTGGAATCTCAAAATATTAGAACAGGAATTAAAAAGCATTGTAATTCCTCATATTTTTCGATGGTTGCAAAAGATGAAAACGGAAAAGGAATCCGTGTTCCAGGATTAAAAATTACTAATGAAAAAGAATTACGTCGTTATTTACGTTCAATAAAACACATTAAAATGCGAAATGAGCGTAAAATTGAATTTAGTGCAGCTAATTTTCAACCTGAAAATTATAAAGATGTTTTAAAGGATTATAATGTGAAATTGGAGCTATAAAAGAGGCTGTCTGAAAAGTATTGAAACCCGTCATTCTGAATTTATTTCAGAATATCATCATACTGATAATCAATCGCTATGCGAACCTGAATCAAGTTCAGGTTGACGAAAATTTTACTTTTAGACAGTCTCTTTTATTTCTACAACGTATCAATAGCTTTGTTAATTCTATTTATAGATT
>NZ_JBFLKT010000397.1:0-9475 GCF_040883305.1 Lutibacter sp. | reverse complement strand
TTTCTATAATTTCTGCTAAAGAAACCCAATTAGATATATTCATATTTGAAGAATCTATTGGCTCTTCAAATGAAATACTTTCTACTAAACAATTTAAATGATTAATTTCAGGTATATGTTTTAATAGTTTATCAAAATTAAATGCCTTTAGTGCACCTGTTTTAAAATCTTTTACCATACCTATTGTTCCGCCAGTGTATATTAAAAGTATCTTAGTAATTTTTGCCATTTTGTCTGAATGCTTAAATTTGGAATAATTTATGTTGTAAATTTACCAAATTAAAATACATTAACTAAAAAGAAATTATGATTGGATATTATATAATAATTGGTGGTATTTCATTATTAAGTTGGTTAGTGAGCCAACAATTGAAAAGAAAATTCGACTACTATTCAAAAATTAGATTACAAAATGGATTAAGTGGTAAAGAAATTGCTGAAAAAATGTTACATGATAATGGTATTTATGATGTTAAAGTTATTTCTACCTCAGGGAGATTAACAGACCATTATAACCCCGCAAATAAAACTGTTAATTTAAGTGAGGCTGTTTATAATGAACGTAACGCATCTTCGGCGGCTGTAGCATCTCACGAGGTTGGACATGCTGTTCAGCACGCTCAAGCATATCAATGGTTACAAATGCGCTCTAGATTAGTTCCTGTTGTAAGTATTACTTCAAACTTTTCTATGTGGTTGGTTATTGGTGGTGTTGTTTTGGGAGCTGCATCTGGAAATTCTCCAATTGGATTTACAATTGCAATTGTAGGTTTAGGAATGATGGCTCTTGCTACACTATTTAGTTTTATTACTTTACCCGTTGAATATGATGCCAGTAACAGAGCACTAGCTTGGTTAAAATCAAATAATATGCTTACCAATACAGAACAAGATGGTGCTAAAGATGCATTAAAATGGGCTGCAAGAACTTATTTGATTGCCGCATTAGGATCGTTAGCCATGTTGTTTTATTGGGGCCTGAAAATTTTTGGTTCTAGAGATTAATAATTCTAATAAAAGTTGTAAAAACAATATTCCCAAACCTAACAGATTATTAAAAATCTGTTAGGTTTTTTTACAACTTTAGCTGTCTATCGATTTGTTGATCTAATGAAATAAAGGTTTCTGTACGTGCAACACCTTTAATAAATTGGATTTGTTCATTTAAAACTTTCATTAAATGTGTGTTGTCTTTACAAAGTATTTTTATAAAAATAGACCAATTCCCTGTAGTATAATGACTCTCAACTACTTCTGGAATTTCTCTTAATCTTTTTATCGCTGAAGAATATTTACTAGCATTATCTAAATGCACTCCAACATAAGCCATAGTATTATATCCAAGCACTTTTGGATTTATAATTAGCTTTGATCCTGAAATTAATCCACTCGACTCTAATTTTCGTAACCTTTGGTGAATAGCCGCTCCTGAGATTCCAATTTCACGTGCAATTCCTAAAATTGAAGTTCTGGCATCTTGCATTAAATGTTTTAAAATAGTTTTATCTATACCATCTATAGTTACTATTTGATTTTTCATAATTTTAAATCTTAAAAAAGTTGAAAAAAAAGGCTGTTTTAAAGTATTAAAACAGCCTTTTTTAAATTTATATATCTAAAACCTTATTCATCCTCTTCAACAGGTTGAATTTTAAAATCTTCCATAAACTTTGTAGTATAATTTCCTGCAATATAGTCTGGATGCTCCATTAATTGTCTGTGGAATGGTATTGTAGTTTTAATACCTTCAATAACAAATTCATTAAGAGCTCTACGCATTTTACTAATTGCTTCTTCTCTTGTTTGAGCAGTAGTTATTAGTTTGGCAATCATAGAATCGTAATTTGGTGGTATTGAATACCCAGCATAAACGTGCGAATCTACTCTTACTCCATGACCTCCTGGAATATGTAATGTTGTGATTTTCCCTGGTGATGGTCTAAAATCGTTGAAAGGGTCTTCTGCATTAATTCTACATTCTATTGAATGTAATTTCGGAAAATAATTTTTTCCTGAAATTGGAATTCCAGCAGCTACTTTAATTTGTTCGTAAATTAGATCGTAATCTATAACTTGTTCTGTAATTGGGTGCTCCACCTGAATACGAGTATTCATTTCCATAAAATAGAAATTTTTATGTTTATCAACTAAAAATTCTATAGTACCTGCACCTTCATAAGAAATATATTCAGCGGCCATTACAGCAGCATCACCCATTTTTTTTCTTAATTGAGGAGTCATAAATGGAGAAGGAGCTTCTTCAGTTAATTTTTGGTGACGACGTTGAATTGAACAATCCCTTTCAGATAAATGACAGGCCTTTCCAAAAGAATCTCCAATAACCTGAATTTCTATATGTCTAGGTTCTTCAATTAACTTTTCTAAATACATATCCTTGTTTCCAAATGCTGCACCAGCTTCCTGACGCGCGGAATCCCAAAGATCTCTTAACTTTTCTTTTTTCCATACAGCACGCATTCCTTTTCCTCCGCCACCTGCAGTTGCTTTTAACATAACGGGATACCCCATTTCATCTGCTAAACTTTCAGCTTCTTCAAAGGTTTCTAAAATTCCTTCAGAACCCGGGATTGTTGGAACACCAGCAGCTTTCATTGTTGCTCTAGCTGATGCTTTATCGCCCATTTGACTTATCATTTCGGCAGTTGCTCCAATAAATTTGATCCCATGCTCTTCACATAATTTAGAAAATTTAGCATTCTCAGCTAAAAATCCATAACCTGGGTGAATTGCATCGGCATTTGTAATTTCCGCTGCTGCTAAAATTGCTGACATTTTTAAATATGATTCACTGCTTGAAGGTGGTCCTATACAAACTGCTTCATCTGCAAAACGAACATGTAAGCTTTCTGAGTCAGCTGTTGAATATACTGCTACCGTTTTAACTCCAATTTCTCTACAGGTTCTAATAACGCGTAATGCTATTTCACCTCTATTGGCGATTAATATTTTTTTAAACATACATACTTCTGTTTATCAAAATTCAAA
Source organism: Lutibacter sp. (assembly GCF_040883305.1). GTDB lineage: Bacteria > Bacteroidota > Bacteroidia > Flavobacteriales > Flavobacteriaceae > Lutibacter. Next base: position 6,469 of record NZ_JBFLKT010000397.1, on the reverse strand, counting down.
AAACAAATTCCAAAAATAATTGGAATCTGAAAATTAAAAATTGTGATTTTATTTATGATGGGTCTACTAAAAATAATGGCTGACCAAATTCAACTGGAGTACCATCTTCAATAAGAATCTTCACAATTTTACCAGTTACTTCAGCTTCAATTTCATTAAAGAGTTTCATTGCTTCCACCATACAAACAACGGTATCTGGACCTACAGTATCACCTACCTCAACAAATACGTCTTTATCTGGAGAGGGTTTTCTGTAGAAAGTACCAATTATTGGCGAAGTAATTTCTATAAATTTAGATTCTTCAGCAGCAACATTTGCTCCTAGTCCTGCTTCTTGAGTTTGATTCGGTGGTGCAACTTGACCAGACATTCCCATTTGAGGCATTCCCATTGGGGCTTGTTGTAAAATTGTAGTTTCAGTTTTTTCAGATCCAGTTTTAATGGTAATTTTAATGTCTTCCATTTCTAACTTAACCTCACTTGCACCAGATTTAGCTACAAATTTAATTAGATTTTGAATATCTTTTAATTCCATAATATTCACTTAGTTTTTGTTGTTAATTAATTTAAGAGTTGTATGCCCATTTTAAGTAAATAGATCCCCATGTGAAACCTCCACCAAATGCAGCAAAAATTATTTTATCTCCTTTTTTAAGTTGATTTTCGTAATCTGCTAAAAGCAATGGCAATGTCGCTGAAGTAGTATTTCCATACTTTTGTATGTTCATCATTACTTTAGATTTATCTACTTCAATTCTATTTGCAGTTGCTTCAATTATTCTTTTATTAGCTTGATGTGCCGCAAGCCAATCTATACTTTCTTTTGATAAATTATTGCGCTCTAATATTTTTACTGCGACATCTGCCATATTAAAAACTGCGTTTTTAAATACGGTTTTCCCATCTTGAAAAACAAAATTATCTCTATTATCAAGTACTTCTTTTGTAATTGGATAACAAGATCCTCCTGCTTTTACTTGTAAAAAATCTCTTCCGGAACCATCGCTTCTTAAATATTCGTCTTGTAGGCCTAGACCTTCTTCGTTTGGTTCAAATAGCACTGCTCCTGCTCCATCACCAAAGATAATACATGTTGCTCTATCTGTATAATCAATCATAGATGAACATTTATCTGCACCAATAAGTAATACTTTTTTGTACTTGCCAGATTCTATATATCTTGATGCCACTGACATTCCAAATAAAAAGCTTGAACAAGCTGCTTCTAAGTCAAAACCAAAAGCATTAGTCGCTCCAATTTTTGTTGCTACAAATGCAGCTGTAGCAGCCGCTTGCATATCTGGAGTTGCTGTTGCAACTATAACTAATTCAATTTCTTTGGGGTCTAATTGTTTCTTATCAATTAATTCTTGAGCGGCTTTAATAGCCATATATGAAGTTCCTTTTCCTTCTCCTTTTAAAATTCTTCGCTCTTTAATTCCAGTTCTTGAAGTTATCCACTCATCATTGGTGTCAACCATTTCTTCTAACATTTTGTTAGATAAAACATCTTCTGGAACATACTTCCCAACGGCCGTAATTACTGCGGTAATTTTTGTCATAATGTTTTTCTTTTTAATAAAAAAAGACTTTCAAAGTAATGAAATTTATTTTTAATTATTAGTGAATTTTTCCGTTTTTTATATAAAATGATTATAAAAAACAAAAAAAACCCTCAAAATGAGAGTTTTTTTACAATGTTATATTATAATAAATTAAGCTTGATTTTCAACTGAATCTATTACTATTTGGCCTCTATAATAAAGTTTTCCTTCATGCCAGTGAGCTCTGTGATATAAATGCGCTTCTCCTGTTGTTGGATCAACAGCTACTTGAGGAGCTACAGCTTTATAATGAGTTCTTCTCTTATCTCTTCTTGTTTTTGAAATTTTTCTTTTAGGATGTGCCATTACTCTTATTTTTTTCTATTAGTATGCTCTTTAATTTATTCCATCTAGGGTCTATATTACTTGAATCGACTTCTAAATGATTTTTTTCTATATTCTTATCTTTTATCTTAAATTCGTTTAATTTATCTAATATTTCAGATTTTAAGGTTCCATCTTCTACCCCTGGATGCACTTTTTTTATGGGTGCTGTTAAAACAATTGCTTCATATATATATTGTGCAATATTTAGTTTGTAATCTGAATGTGGAATTATTAACAACTCATCGTTTTCGTTATTAAATTCATCCCCAAATTTTACAATTAAAAACATATTGGTTTCTATTGGCTGTTGAAATAGCTCGTTTGTAATATCACAGGCTACTTCTAAACTTCCAGAAAACGCAAAACTTAATTCAAATAGAGTAGGTTTCTTTAAAAAAGACAAACTTACTTTTACATTTGAATTGTAAAATTCTTCATAATTAAAAAAATCAAAGAACTCTTTACTTATATTATAATCAAACTGATGAACTCCATCTTTTAAACCTATAAAAGAAATATCGAAATTTTTTAAATCTTTCATAATAGAACTTCAATTTGAGCGTGCAAAGATATAAAAATTATATATACATTTTTTAAATAAATATAGAAATTTACAATTTTTCTTTTCTTTGATTGGATTTTAAAGTGTTTTCTGTCAAACTTTTATATTCTTCTCGTGTTTTAAAAACTTTTATAGCTGTAAAAACAGCTTCTTTGAAAGAGTTGATATTCGCCAAACCTTTACCTGCAAGTTCATAGGCAGTGCCGTGGTCTGGTGAAGTTCTAATTTTACTTAAACCTGCTGTATAATTAACTCCTTCGCCAAAAGAAAGTGTTTTAAACGGCGCTAAGCCTTGATCGTGATACATTGCTAATATAGCATCGAAGTTTTTGTAATTGCTTGATCCAAAAAAGCTATCTGCTGCGTAAGGCCCATATATTAATTTACCTTCATTCTGTAATTCAGCAATAGTTGGTCTAACAATGGAATCGTCTTCTTCCCCTATAACTCCATGGTCTCCGCAATGTGGATTAAGACCTAATATTGCAATTTTAGGTTTAGAAATAGCAAAATCTTGTACTAAAGTTTTATACAATATCGCTACTTTTTTCTTAATCAATTCTGGTGTAATTGTTTCAGAAACTTTAGCAATTGGAATATGACCCGTAATCAAACCTATTCTTAAAGTATCTGCCATTAAAATCATTAAACTTTCACCGTCTAATTTAGATTCTAAATACTCGGTATGACCTGGGAATTTAAAATCTTCAGACTGAATATTATCTTTATTAATTGGAGCAGTAACCAACACATCTATGGTTCCTTTAGCTAATTCATTTGTTGCAGCTTCTAGTGATTCAAAAGCTAGTTTTCCAGACAATTCTGTAGGCTCTCCTAATTTTATGTCTATCTCTTCTTTCCAAAGATTTAAAATATTTACTTTACCGTTAATGGCTCTATCTACTTGCCTAATTCCATTAAATGGAATGTTAATATTGAGATTTTTTTTGTAGTTTGTAATTAACTTTGTACTTCCAAATATTACAGGAGTACAAAAGTCTAACATTCTTTTGTCTGAAAAGGTTTTCAAGATTATTTCTATTCCAATACCATTAAAATCTCCAATAGAAATTCCTAATTTAATTTTTTCAAATTTATCCATAAATACGGTTATAATGCTTATTTTTGAGACTTCAAAAGTAATGAAATAAATTCATAAAATTATGTTTACAGGTATAATAGAAAGCTTAGGTGTTGTTAAAAATATTGTTAAAGAAGGAGATAATATACATATTAGTATAGAAAGTGATTTTACTTCTGAATTAAAAATTGATCAAAGTGTTGCTCATAATGGGGTTTGTTTAACTACCGTTGCTATAAATGGAAATGAATATACTGTAACGGCCATAAAAGAAACCTTAGACAAATCGAATTTTAAACACCTAAAAATTGGTGATAAAATAAATTTAGAACGCGCTATGATTCTTGGCGCTAGGTTGGATGGTCATATTGTTCAAGGTCATGTAGATCAAACTGCGGTTTGTACGGGTGTTATTGAAGAAGATGGAAGTTGGGTTTTTAGTTTTGAATATGACAACTCTTTAAACAATATTACTATTGAAAAAGGTTCAATTACTGTAAATGGGACAAGCCTTACAGTTGTAAATTCTATAAATAACACTTTTTCGGTTGCAATAATTCCTTATACGTACAATTTCACAAACTTTCACACCTTTAAAAAGGGTACAGTAGTAAATTTAGAATTTGATGTTATTGGAAAATATGTTGCTAAATTATTAGAAAAGTAGTTACTTTTTTTTTGTTATTGAATAAAATCCTAGGGCCAAAGCAGCCATTATCAAATAAAAAATACCGCCATCTATTGGGAGACCAACAGGAACTGGTCCTCCAGGTAAAGGTGGGGTTTTATTTGCAAATACCACTGAAAATGTGAGGATTAGACCCACACTTAAAAAGTATTTAAAATTATTTTTGTTCATTTTTAGGGTTGGGGTACAAAAAAAATATATTAATACTAAATGCAAATATAATATTTATTCTTACAAAACCACAACTATTAGGTTTTACTAATTTATATCAATTAAAAACCAAATTTTAGTTAGAAGAGTATTATTCTAAAGCACAAAAAAATAATTAGAATACATTTTTTAGCTAATGTAACATGTTTGTATATGTTGATAACCTAACAATTAAATTGTGGTCTGAATAAGCTGCTCTAAAACTTCTAATTTATCTATTGTCCAAGAAACTGCCTTTCCGTTTATATATCCTTCTAAAATGTTCAGTGCTCTTTCTTTTTTTCGGCAGGAAATGGCAACCTGAATATCGTTACTCGGCAAAAAGTGAACAATTGTTTTACCTTCCTAAAAACTCAAAATACCATACTTTTTTTCATTTTATATAATTATAAATATTAGTAGATTCAAAAAAAGACTGCCTTTTCAGACAGCCTTTTTAAACTTAACTCAAATTAATTATTATATACTTATAAAAATTTTATTAGTCAATTTTAGAGTTTGCCTGTATTTCAGATAAAGGAACTGGAAGATATGAATGTTCAGCACTATTAAATCCACTTCTACCTGCAGCCTGCATAGCCTGATCTAACATACCCCATCTTCTTAAGTCAAAAAATCGAGTAGATTCTAGTGTTAATTCCATAGTTCTTTCATGGATTATTTGAGTTTTCACATCTTCAGTAGAGCTTACAGTAATAGGTGGCATATAACCATGTGTAGCTCGAACTTGATTTATTAAACCAATTGCCTTTGGTGTATTTCCAGTTTCATTTAAGGCTTCGGCATACATTAATAACACATCAGCATAACGCATTAATACAACGTTTACTCCAACATATCCATTATTCCATACATAATTTGGTAGCCATTTTCTGAAGTATGCATGATTCTCATGCGTATCTCCATAAGTATCATTCATAAGTACATCCCAAGTCCAACCTTGCATTTGGTTGGTATTGGTATCATTATAAAAGGAATCTCTAAAATAGAGCGAACCGTATAACCTATTATCATATAAACCATTGGTCGCAATCATTCCTTCTTTTTTCATTTCATTTACTGCAGCCATTGAAGCTTCAATACCTCCCCATCCACCAACAGACCAATCTCCTACAAAGAAATGAAGTGCGGTTGCATTCCATGAAGTTGCATCTCCACTTTTAAATTGTAATTCAAAAATAGATTCGGAATTATTTTCATTTTCCCCATTAAATAGACTTAAAAAATTAGGTTCTAAATCATAATTTCCAACACCATCATCAACAATTTGTTTAAACGTGTCAGCTGCATTTTCAAAATCACTACTTTCAGAAGATGAAATATCTCCTGCTTTGTATAAATAAGCTTTTCCCAAATAAGCTAATGCAGCACCTTTACTAGCTCTACCTAAATTTTCAGCACTATTTGTTGGTGGAAGCATTTCTGCCGCAGTTTTAAAATCATTAATTATTGCAGTCCAAGATTCTGGTCTTCCTGCCAACTCTTTATCCAACGTTTCTTGAGAGATAATATCTGTTCTCAAAATAATTTGTTCAAAAAGTGTTAATAATTTAAAATGATAGTATCCTCTTAAAAAAGTTGCTTCACCAATAATTTGTTTTTTTTCTGCATCTGATATTTGTTCACTGGTCATAGCGCCAACTTTTGAAATAACCTGATTTGCAAAATTTAAACCTTTATAATTAGTAGTCCATAAAACATCTACAAAAGTATGACCATTTGTATACGTGAAATTAAAAATAGACATCCAATGCCCATAGTTTGTTGCATCTGGCCCAGGCATTGCATAATCAGATCTAAAGTATTCTACCACCGGTCTTCCTTCTTGCCAACCGTCCCAAAAATTACTTCTTGATTCTAATTCTGCATAAGCAGCTGTTAATCCAGATTTTGCATCTTCTGCATTTCTCCAAAAGCTTTCTGAAGTTAATTGATCCGGTGATGATTGCTCTAAAAATTCATCATCATTACAAGATATTAATGCTAGCATACTAAAT
>NZ_JBFLKT010000396.1:0-8055 GCF_040883305.1 Lutibacter sp. | reverse complement strand
TTTTTTAATGCATCAATAACTAATTTAGAAACTTTTGTTGCTCCTAATTTAGACAAATGAGTATCATCATGCTTTGCTTCTTTGTAATATAAATTTTTTCCTGCTTCAAAATGTAAATGCAACTTTTTTGAGTTTTCTACTCCATACGATTCCACTAATTTCTCAGTTAAATATTGAAGGTCTATAAATTCTACATCATACTCTTGAGCTACTAAACGAGTTTCCATTGGATACATTCCGTGCGTATCCATCAAAGTTCCAAATTCATTAAAATTCCGTCTTACTATTGAAGAAAATAATATTGGTGTTGCACCCTTTTCTCTAGTATCTAATACAAATTTTATTAAATTTTTTCTATAAGCCGAATGCGGATTTGTATAGCGTTTTGAATCATTAAATTTTTGATCATTGTGTCCAAATTGAATAAAAACATAATCGTCTTTTTTTAACGTCTTTAAAACTGAATCCCAGCGCTTTTCTGCAATAAAACTTCTAGTACTTCTGCCATTAACAGCCCTGTTATCAATTACAACGTTGGTTGTAAAAAAATCTGGCAGCATTTGCCCCCAACCTCTTTCTGGGTTTTCTTCCGGGTTTGTTTTATTTGCCATTGTAGAATCTCCAATTGTATAAATAGTAATTTGTTGCGCTGATGCAAAACTAGAAACTAAAAACAGTATTGAAATTATTAAAATCCATTTAATTCTCATATTTATTATTTTTTTAATTTATCCCCATTTATTAATTTTAGGAACTAAATCTGTTAGATCTGCAATTTTTATTGGCATACCTGTATCAATACTTTTTCGTGCAGCAATACCAATTAAAACGGCTAATGATCCATCTCTAACATCAGCAGCATGGTTAAGTGATGGTTTTAAGTTTTCGCCTCTAAAAATTTCATCAAACATTAATTTATCTCCACCCCAATGACCCGATCTCACATATGGAAATTCAATTCTTTTATAATCTTTAAAATTACGTTGAGTTACTATTTCATGAAACTTATGCTCAATTCTTGTATGCGAACTATTATCCATTTCCTTTTCATGAAGTTTCGACTGGTCTTCATTTTCCGTATTTCTCCAAGGAATACCTTCATGTGTTTCTAATCTACCATCTTTTCCATTAAAAGCGATTCTAAATCCTTCAAATGGAGAATAAGTAGTTAAAGAGTAAGTAACCTCCACATTATTTGCATATTTTACTAAAACCGACATTTTATCAAAAATATCAATTTCTTCTCTCCACAAACAATTGTCTCTTAAATAGCCATCATACTTTTCATTCGCAACATACAAATCCATGTATTTTTCTTTCTTGGTTATATCCCAATAGAATTCACATTTGTTTGTATGCTCACAAGATCTACAGTTTTTTCCTCTAAAAGAATTGTTTTTACCATACTTTTCTAATGCTCCATTTGCATAAACCTCAACCGGATCAGAGCCAATAAACCAGTTTAACAAATCAAAATGATGTGCAGATTTATGTAATAATAATGTTCCAGATTTATCTCTTATACCGTGCCAGCGTCTAAAATAATCTGCTCCATGAAATGTGTTTAAATACCAGTTTAAATCAATCGAAATTAAATCCCCAATTTCTTTAGTTTCAATAATTTCTTTCAATTTTGTAAAAACCTTACCATATCGATAATTAAATGCCATTATTAAATTTCCCGTTGATTTTCTTTGAGCATCAAGAATTTGCTGACATTTTTGTTCATCCGTAGTCATTGGTTTTTCAGTAACTACATCAATATTTTTATTTAGTCCCTTTATTATAAATTCGTGATGTGTAGCATCAACAGTTGTAACCATTAATAAATCTATATCAACAGTGTTTAACATCTCGTCAAAATCTGTAAATGTTGGACAATCAACACCTATATTTTTCTTAGAAAACTCTAACCTTCCTTTATTAATATCACATAACCCCACAAACTCTATTATATCACCATATTCCTCTTTTAAAAATTTACCAAAAAATGAGTTCCCTCTACTCCCGGTTCCAACCAGAGCTACTTTTTTCTTTCCTGAAGAATTATTTAAAATATTACTAAAAGCCGGGGAAATTATCATAGAGCCCGCAACTGCAGCTCCTGTCGTTTTTACAAACTTTCTACGTGTTATTTCGTTATTGCTTTTTGAATTCATAATTAGTTTTTTGAAATTAATTAATGCCTGAATACCATTCCTTATTCAAACCTGAATTGAATGATTCAAAAATATTTTTTTTTGTATATTTTTTAGCTTGTCGCTTTTTAAGTTGGTGTGACCATAAAACTCTTTTTCCAGAATTTGCTCCATCTCCAATAGATTTATATTCTCCATAAAATGCAGTTTCTTCAGCATCAGTCTTTTCCCAATTATGCCAGCCTTCTGGTTTTATATGTTTTTCCATTGTACAGTTTATAAAAACAGTTTTAGCATAAATTCGCCAAGGTCGGCCTAAATAAACTTCTGAAACATTTTCATTAGCTGTTAGCATACAATTTTTAAAAACGTAACCAAACTTTTGATTTTTTGGTGTTGATGCGGCTGTTATATAAGAATTTACTTTACTATGTATAATGCACTCTTCAAACAATACAGTGGCTTCACCAAAAATAAAATCGGTACTTCCTTCAATGTAACAATTTTTAAAATATTGCTTATAACCTTCTCCCGATGTATAAAGGGTGTCTTGAAAACCTAAAAAAGCACAGTTTTCAAAAAACGCTCTTGTTGCATTTACACTTAAAGCAACTGCTTGTCCAACTTCTCCGGCAGTATTTTCTATTGTTAAATTTTTTGCAATAAAATCATTCCCTTCAACTAAAACTGTTGATGTATGAAACGTACTATTTCTACCTAAATTAATTTTATCAAAATAATCATTATAAGTTATTATAGTATTTTCTTTACTTTCACCTATAAATGAAACTTTTGTATTCCAGGAGTACACGTGGACTTTTTCATTATAAACACCATTTTTAATGTTTATAATTACTCTTTCATATGGAAAAGATTTAGAATTATTAATTGCATCCTGAATACTCGAATAATCTCCACTGCCATCTTTAGTAACAACTACGTTATATTCATTATTTAGTTTTTTTTTTACTGTTTCCTTTTTATCTGTTGTAACTAAATATTTTTTTTTCCATTTCTTGTATTTTTTAAAAACCTCTTTCGGCTGATCCGTGTACCATGCATAACCATTTCTACGTTCTGCACCAATTTCAGCCAAAGTTGCTTTTTTAATACCATCTCTGTCACAGAAAAAAGGAGTATTATCTTCCAATTCCATGAAACGCGCCCAAATAGGTTTTGCATTTGGATCAGGAATCATTTTTTTATCAATAACTTTTCCTTTCTCATTATAAATTCGTTCTTCACGAAGTCCATTAATTTGAACTTTTTCAAACCATTTTACTGCACTAATAATAGCAGTTTTAACTTCCTCTGAAGGATTTTCAATTGTCATTAACAATAAAACTATTTTAGCTGATTCTTTTCCACTTAATGAAGGGAGTTCATAAGCTCTTGCTTTGGCAGGCAACAACGTTTTTTCATCGTGCTGCGCACACCAACTTGTTAAAACACCATCTTGTTGATACTGCGTTTTAATAATACAATCAATTCCTTTATTAAAAGCAATTTTAACTCTATTAACAGTTTCTTCATCTGGTTTTATTGAAAAGTAGTCTGTTTTATTTTTTACTTCTTCAAGTACTTTCAAAATATTAACCATAGAGTCATCATTGTAAGTAATATGTGTATAATATCCTTTTCTAATAGGGTAATATTGAGGCCATCCACCACTATTATACTGTGCTTCTAAAATATAATCTAACCCTGCTAAGAATGCTTTTTTAAACCGTTCATCTGGCACTTGTCTGTACATTTTAGACAGAAAAACCATTTCCTGATACGTTGCACCATTATCTGTTGTACAACCTTTTGTAGAATTTTTAAGTGCTTTTAATTTTTGTTTTTCTTCATTACTAAGTGGGTTTTGCATTTGAATATTTTTTGGCCATCCACCAATATTTCTCTGATATAACAATACATTTTCAGCAATTTCTTTTGCTTCATTTGAAGCAAACCAATCACCTTCCTCCAAATTTGTAATACTTTCCCACTTTTTATTATGTACTTGAGAATAAACGTTAAAACTTGCAATACAAGCCACAAACAATGTTATTATTATTTTATTTAAATAATTCATTTATTTACTTATTTAGTAATTTTAAAAAAATCTATATCTGCATATCCGCCGCGTTTTGCTACTTGGGTACTAACACTAAATATGCCAACTTTTGACCCAATCCATTTTCCCGGTTGTGCTTTAAAAGGTTTACCTATTTTTTCGAATTCTTTACCAACTTCAGAAAAGCTAAATTGACACATATAATCTGGAGAAGATACTTCGACTTTAAAATAAGCTGAATTTGCTTTCAATCTCTTTTCAGCATTTATTTGTTCTTTAGATCCTTTAATTGCATTAATAGCTTCTGTTTGCTTAATAAAATATCCGTTTTCATCATGAGATATGCTTAATGTAGCATAATCCATTCCCATAATTATTAATCCTGCAGTTTTTCCATTTTTAGCTTCTTCAGGAAATAAAGTAATTTTAGTGGATGCTGTAAAATTAGGTGCTGGAAACTTTTGAAGTAATAAGTTTGGCACCAACCATAGATTTTCTGAATCTTCCACAGATTTAATAGAAAACAATCTTATAAAATTATTCCCTGGTAATTTAGCATGCCACAAAACATTTGGATTTGCATTCCACTGCCATTGTAAACCAATATTAAAACCATTAAAATTATCTGTTTCTAAAGGTGTTTCAATTGGGTATGTTTTTCCTACATTAGGTTTTTTATAAGACATAACAGGCTCTCCAATACCATTTCCATCAAAATCCTGCCCCATTACAGGCCAATCATTTTTCCAAATTACCGGTTGTAAATGCACAATTCTTCCACCAGCTTCAACATCTTGAAAATGATAAAACCATGATTCTCCATTTGGAGTATCAACCCAAGCGCCTTGATGAGGACCGTTAATATTAGTACTGCCCTGCTCTAAAACTACTTTTTCCTCATACGGCCCATAAATATTTTTAGACCTTAATACAAGTTGCCAACCAGTAGCAACACCACCGGCAGGAGCAAATATATAGTAGTAACCATTTCGCTTATAAAATTTAGCACCTTCTACTGTATCATGATTTCCATGTCCATCAAAAACATGAATTCCTCTATCTATTACATTAGTACCTTCAGGGTTCATTTTATTTACTGTTAGCAAACTTTTAACTCCAGCTCTACTTCCTGCATATGCATGTACTAAATAAACATCTCCATTATCATCCCAAAGTGGTGAAGGATCAATAAGTCCTTTTCCTTCCATAACTAAAACAGGACTACCCCATTTCCCAAATGGATCTTTCGTTTTTACCATGTAAACTCCAAAGTCCGGATCTCCCCAATAAATATAAATTTCATTATTATAATATCTTATACTTGGCGCCCAAACACCCTTACCGTGTTGTGGAACTTTAAATGTTTCTACCGGAACCTGTTCTTGTAATGCGTGGTTTATTAATTTCCAGTTTACCATATCTTTTGAATGCAAAATTGGTAATCCTGGAGTAGCATTAAAACTAGAAGCTGTCATAAAGTAATCATCTCCAACTCTTACAACATCTGGATCCGAATAATCTGCATGTAAAATTGGATTTTTATACGTTCCATCTCCATTGTCTGCAATCCATACTTTTGAAGTAGTTTCATTTTGCTGTGCAATAATACAAACGAAACTAAATAAAAATAATACTACAAATCTTTTTTTCATAATTGAATACACTTTTTTTCTTTATTACTTTTAATTGCTGCCTCAATAACTTTAATTACATTTTTGCCTTCATTACCAGAAACAGGCACTGGTTTATCATTTCTAATTGCCTCATACATTTCATCATAATATTCCATATAATCTCCTTTTAAAGAAGTTATATTTTCTTTAATGATTTTTCCTTCCTTTTCTGTATGTAACAATCCTTTTTCACTTTCAGGCTCCATTCCCCAATTAACAGTACCAGGTTTCTTACCAGCTATCAGCTCTTTTTCCTGAACATCAGCTTTTGTTTTTATAAAAGAACCTTTAGTACCATGGAAAATATTTCCCGGTAATATCTCACGTACAAAATAACTAGACTTCAAAGTAACTTTATGAAATGGGTAAAATAATTTTACATCAAAATAATCTTCAACTTTTGAATTTGGACGAAAAATATCTAAATCTGCGAAAACAGCTTTTGGCATTCCAAAAAAAACCAATGCCTGATCAATAAGATGTGCTCCTAGATCATATAAACTTCCAACTGCAGCAGTTGGAGTTTCTTTATGAACTTTATAGCTTAGCCTTGGTTCAAAACGATCATAATGAATCTCTGCATCTACAATATCTCCAAGCAAACCTTCATCCAAAACTTTTTTAACTGTTTTAAAATCGCTGTCATAACGACGGTTTTGATACACTGAAAGTTGTACCTTTTTCTCTTTTGCTAATTGAATTAGCTCCTCAGCCTGCTCTGTTGTAGCGGTAAATGGTTTTTCTATAATTAAATTTTTTCCGGCATTAATTACCCGCTTAGCAAAATCAAAATGAGTAACACTTGGTGTGTTAACAACTACCAATTCTATAGCTGAATCAGCCAATAAATCGTCTAAGGTTCTAAATGTTTTTATAGTTGGATAGTTCTGTTGAGCCAGATTTTTTGTTCTTTCCAAAACCCCATACAAATTAAACTTTGGATTTACAGAAATAAATGGCGCATGAAATACCACTCCGCTCATTCCAAAAGAACACAAAGCTGTATTTATTGGAGAATTATTCATTCTTAATTATTTGTTTAATTCCAGACTAGCCATAATAAAAGGCCCAGTACCTTTTGGATCATTAGATCTAATAATTTCGTTTATATAGTATTCAAAAGAACCATCTCTATAAGGATTACCACCTAAACCGGCAACACCACAACATTTATTAAGATTTACAACACCATTTTCTTCAACAGAAATTAAATTCTCTAAAAGTCCGTTATAACCTTTTTCTGCAACAGTTAAATACTTTTTATCTAAATAACCTTTTCTAACACCTTTTGCCAATGCATAAGTAAACATTGAAGTACCGGTAGCTTCTAAATAGTTTCCTTCTCTATTGCCTTGATCTAAAACTTGCCACCATAAACCTGACTCATGCTGCACTGCAGTAACAGCTTCTGCATACTGATTTAAATAGGTGATAATTCTTTCTCTTCCTGGATGATTTTCTGGTAAAAAATCTAAAACATCTACCATAGCCATTCCGTACCAACCCATTCCACGTGACCAAAAATGCTGAGAATTACCTGTTTCTTTATTTGCCCATTTTTGCTCTTTGCTTTCATCCCAACCGTGAAAAAGAAGTCCTGATTTTTCATCCCTACTATGCTTTTGAATTAAATCAAACTGAAGTACCACATCATCAAAAATTTTTTGAGCTTTGCTTTCATCTTCAATAAAATCTATAGCGTATTTAGTGTGAAATGGTTCAGCCATATACAATCCGTCTAACCACATTTGGTATGGGTATACTTTTTTATGCCAATAGCCACCATCTGATGTTTTTGGCTGTGTTTCCATTTGACTATTTAAAGTTTCCATGGCTTTTAAGAAACGTTCTTCTTTTGTTTTTGAATACAAATACAGCAAAACATCACCAGATTTTATCATGTCCAAGTTTTGGTTTGATAATTTATAGGTCTTTATAACTCCAGCACTATCAATCATTTCATCGGCATAATCATAGATGTAATCATAAATTTTCTGATTTTTAGTTTGCTCGTAAACTTTTGCCGCAGCACTTAAAACCAACCCATTGGTATAACTCCATTTTGGTTTTTCTCTAAAATCTAATAAAGAAGCTTTTGGAAAACGTTCTATTTCTGAAAGTATCATTCTTTCAGACCATTTTAGGGTATCAGATACTACAAGTTCTTTTGTAACTTGATTCTCTT